>JAIEQO010001061.1 GCA_019747655.1 Gemmataceae bacterium
GCGGCCGTCCCGGCCGCTCTTTAACTGAGCCAGGAGCGGCCGGGACGGCCGCGGTCCCAGGGAGGCGCCGGCCCGGCGAAGGCGCCCAGACACACTCCAACCCCACCGGTCGGCCAGGGGTGGGACAGGCAGACCGGCCGACCCCACCAACCGGGCTTGCCCTCAGACAGTAATTATGACAATATGTACACTATGAGCCACGGGGGCGCTCCGGGCGTATAGGGGATGAGGGACCGTGACGCCTACCCGGCACGCTCAGGTCGGTGCGGAAGTAATGACCCGAAAACAGGTTCGGCCGAATTCGACGACCGAGCGATGCAAACCCTACCGGCTGGAATGCGGGCTCTGTAACACGGAAGCCGATGGGCGACAACGGTTTAAGCGGATGGGGTTGGGTGAGTAAAAACGAGGGGGAGGGGGTAGGCCAAAAACTCGGCTCAAACCGACACGGAAGTCCGGCGTAATCCACATCCGAATCACGAGTTAGACATGCCCCGCCCCTTCCGTGTCGCCCTGGTGCTCTTGCCGCTCATGGCGGGGTTGGCCGCCGGGGCGTGGTTCCTCCTCGAATCGCCGGACGCACCGACCCCGGCCGACACCCCCCCGCCGGTCGCCACCGGCCCCGGCCCAGCCCCGACTCCACCCCCATCACAGCCCCCGGCCGGCAAGCTGGTGGTGCTCCTCATCTTCGACCAGATGCGGGGCGACTACCTCGCCCGCTGGGCGTCGGCGTTCGGCCCGGACGGGTTCGAGCGGCTCAAGCGGGAGGGCGTCTGGTTCGCCGACTGCCACCTCCCGTATGCCTGCACCTCGACCGGCCCCGGGCACGCCTCGCTCGTCGCCGGGGCTCCGCCGTCGGTCCACGGGATCGTCGAGAACGACTGGTACGACCGGAAGGACGCGGCCCGGGTGTACAGCGTCCAGCCGACCCGGCCGTACGACCGGGTGCCGCCGCTCCCGGGGGCGGCCGGCCCGCCCGTCCGCGGGGTCGTCACCGGGTTCACCCCGGAGCGGCTGTTGGCCGAGACGGTCGGCGACAAGCTCAAGGCGGCGACCGGCGGCAAGGGCCGGGTGGTGTCGCTGTCGGTCAAGGACCGGGCCGCGGCTCTCATGGGCGGGAAGAAGCCGGACGCGGCCTACTGCTTCGACTACCGGGACGGCCTGTTCACCACCAACAGCTACTTCCGCGACCGGCCCCACCCGTGGGCCGAGGCGTTCAACGCCGGCAAGCCGGCCGACGCCTGGGTGAACAAGCCGTGGTTGCCGTTCAAGGCGGACGCCGGGCTGTACGACAAGCTGGCCGGGCCGGACGACGCCCCGGGGGAAGCCCCCGGGGTCGCCCAGGGGCTGACCTTCCCCCACCCGATGAGCGACCTGACCAAGCCCGGGCCGGCGTACTACGGGGCCGTCGAGACCTCGCCGTTCGGCAACGAACTGCTGCTCGGGCTGGCCAGGCGTGCGGTGGCCGACGAGAAGTTGGGCCACGGCCCGGCGGCCGACCTGCTGTGCGTCAGCTTCTCGTCCAGCGACCTCGTCGGCCACGCCTGGGGGCCGGACTCGTGGGAGGTGCTAGATGTCACCCTCCGGGCCGACCGGCTGACCGCCGACCTGCTCAAGTTCCTGGACGAAACCGTCGGCAAGGACCGGTACACGGTGGTCCTGGTCGGCGACCACGGCGTCTGCCCGATCCCCGAACAGAAGCGGTACCCGGAGCAGTACCCCGGGGCCGCCCGGGTGCCGGACGTGGCCTTCCTCGGCGGGCTGATGGAGGCCCTGGACGAGGTGTACGGCGTCCCCCCGGCCGGCCCGACCCGGTGGATCGAGCCGGCCCCGGCCGACGCCCTCCGGGTGCTGCCGTGGGTGTACCTGAACCGGGCGGCGATCACGGCCCGGGGGCTCGACCCGGCGGCCGTCGCCCTCGTCGCCGCCCAGTGGTGCGGGAACCGGCCGTACATGCTGACCGCGTTCACCCGCAAGCAGATCGAGACGGGCGAGCTGCCGCCGCACGGGTTCGGCAGCCGGAACCAGGTGCGGGACGCGGCCGCCCGGGCGAAGCTGTCGTACCACCCGGACCGCTGCGGCGACTTCCTGGTAGTCCCCAAGCCGGGGGTGCAACTGACCGGGTACGCCGGCGGCACCGGTCACGGCAGCCCGCACCCCTACGACACCCACGTCCCGCTGGTGGTGTCCGGGGCCGGTGTCCCGGCGGCGGGCAAGATCGACCGGCGGGTTTCGGCCCTGACGGCGGCCCCGGTCCTGGCCCGGGCGCTGGGCATCGACCCGCCGGCCGGGGCCGCCGAGAAAGTACCGGACGAACTCGGGAAGGTGAAATGACGACGATCCACCACATCAACGCCGGCACCCTCCAGGCCCCGGGCGGGCCGGTGGCGGTCTGCCACTGCCTCCTGCTCGAAGACCCGGCCGGCCTCGCCCTCGTGGACGCCGGGATCGGGCTACTGGACTGCCGCGATCCGGCCGGGCGGATCGACCAGCAGATCATCGACATCGGCGGCTTCCGCTTCGACCCGGCCGACACCGCCGTCCGATCGGTCGAAGCCCTGGGCTTCCGGCCCGGGGACGTGACGGATGTCCTGCTCACCCACGCCGACCCGGACCACGCCGGCGGTTTGGCCGACTTCCCGCACGCCCGGGTCCACCTGTCGGCCGAGGAGTTGGCGGCGGTCGGGGTTGGGCACTTGCGGTATCAGCCGGCCCAGTTCGCCCACGGGCCGAACTGGCAGCCGCGCCCGCCCGCCACCCGGGACTGGTTCGGGCTGCCGGCCCGGCCGGTGCCGCTCGGGTTCGCGTCGGAGGTGCTGTTGGTGCCGCTGTTCGGCCACACCCTCGGCCACTGCGGCATGGCCGTCCAACAGGGCGACCGGTGGGCGCTGCACGTCGGCGACGCCTACTTCCTGCGGGTCGAGCTTTCGACCGACGACCACCCGGTCTCGGCCCTGTCCACCGCCCGGGCCGTCGACGACCCCAACCGCCGGGCCACCCTGGAGCAGGTCCGCCGGCTGCACCGCGACCACGCCGACCGGATCGACCTTTTCGGCTACCACGACCCAACCGAACTCCCGCCCGGCGGGAGTTCGGGAATGACGAATGACCCACCAATGACCCACCAATGACGAAGGAATGCGGGGTTTCTTGTCCCTCGTCATTGGTGGGTCATTGGTAGGTCATTCGTCATTGGTCGTAGATGATCTCACACAGCTTGCCCAGCACCTTCCCCTCCCGGGTCGCCATAACGCCCTTCGGCAGCGGGACGTTGTTCACGAACAGGGCGAACTGGAGTTCCGTCCCGGCCTTCGTCGTCATCACCCCGGCCAGGGCCTTGCTCCGGAGCAGGAACCGCTCGTTGGCGTTGTCGAACCAGATCAGCGTCCCGGTCTTGGCGTGGACCTTCCCCCGGGCCGGGCTGTCGGTTCCGACCGTCTCGGCCAGCGTCCCGTCCACCCCCAGCACCGGCAGCCCGGCCTTGTACACCTCCCACTCCGGCCGCTTGGCCATCCCGCGCAGGAGTTGGACGGTCGCCCGGGCCGAGACGGCGTCGGCGTTCGCCCCGCCGGCCCCGCCGCCGAACGAGAACGTCCCCGGGTCGACCCCGAGGCTTTCCAGCACGCGGCGCTCCTCCCGCAGCCCGGCCTCGGCCGTCCGCTCCCCCTTCGCCACCGCCACCAGGCACGGCAGGGTGCTGGCGTACAGGTTGTGGCTGACCTTGAGCGTCACCCCCACCGCCTCGTGGAACGGGGCCGAGGTGAACGCCGCCACCTTCGGCAGTTTGTCGTACTCCCCCTTCCCCGGCAGCGACCCGCCGGCCGGACGGACGACCGGGGCCGCGGCCGCCACCCCGGCCCGCCGCAAGGCCTCGACGAACAGCGCCCGGGCGAACAGGCTCGGGTCCTCGACCGGGTAGATGCGGACCAGCGGCTTGGCGTCCTTGGCGATCCGCCCGCGGACGGCGAACTGGGTCGGCCCGACCCCGGACAGGGTGATCTCCGGGGCCGACCCGGCCGGCCCGGTGGCGACCAGGGCGTCGACCTGGGCGAACGCCGTTTCCGGCCGGGTCCGGACCCGAGCCGGCTTCCCCTCGCCCTCGCCCGGCTCGATGATGACATCGACCAGGTTGTCGTTCACCGTGATGGCGGACACGGCGTCCGGGCCGCTGCCGCTCCCCCGGGCCCGGGCGAACAGCCGGTCGTCCACCAGGACCTCGCCCTCGACCCGGTTGATCCCGGCCGCCTTCACCTGCCTGGCGAGTGCGTCGAGCCCGGCCAGCGGGTCGGTGTCGGTCAGCTCGGCTTCCATCAGCCCGCTGTTGGCGTAGGTGTGGTCCTTGTCCTTAAAGACCGTCTTGCCCGACTTGTCGGCCCGCCCGCCGAGGGTCAGGTCGCCGGCCGCGACCAGGACGAGGTCGCCGAGTAAGGTGCCCTTCAGGACCAGGCCCCGCTGATGCACGGCCGTCTCGAACCGGGTGTCCGGGCCGACCGCGACCAGGGCGGCGGCGCACGAGAACAGCTTGGTCACCGACGCCGGGGCCAGCAGGGCGTCCGGGTTGCGGGCGTAGACGGTCTCGCCGGTCTTGGCGTCGACGACCAGGACGCCCCAGGTGGCGTGCTTGTAGTCCGGCCCGTCCAGCACCGCGTCCAGCTTTTTGCCCAGGGACGATGGCCCGGCCTGGTCGGCGGCCGGGGCCGGGACGGCGACGAGCCCGGCGGCCGCCGCGACCGCCCACACGCACGGGAACAACGCCTGACGCACGGGCGGCCGCCTTTCGGGATGCGGAAATGGGACGCGGGACGATTGTACCTGCCCCGGCCGGTCGCTACCACCGCCCGACCGCCAGGCCGGCGTCGATCCGACCGAAACTTGTTCGGTTTCGGGCGGATGCGTTCGGGTCGGAACCGGATGAGTTCGGACCCGGTGTGTGTGTTCCGACCGAACTCATCCGCCGGCGGGGGTTGGCCCGGTTCCCTTGACGCCCTCCGGCGGCGGCACTAGCGTGAACGGGGTTGTCCGGACCCGAGTTAGGGCGGCTCACCGATGCCCGGGACGTGCGTGGTCGGGTTGCAGTGGGGCGACGAGGCGAAGGGGAAGATCGTCGACCTGCTCGGCGACCGGTTCGACCTCGTCGTCCGGTACAACGGCGGGGCCAACGCCGGCCACACCGTCGTCGCCAATGGCAAGACCTTCAAGCTGTCGCTGCTCCCCACCGGGGTGATCCGGCCGAACGTCCGGTCGGTCATCGGCAACGGGGTGGTCGTCTACCCGCCGAAGTTCCTCGAAGAGGTAGAGAAGCTGAGGGAGGGGGGCATCGATCCGGCCGGGAACCTCGTCCTGTCCGACCACGCCCACGTCATCTTCCCGTACCACATGGAGGAGGAACGGCTGGCCGAGAGCGAGTCCTCGGGCAAGATCGGCACGACCGGCCGGGGGATTGGCCCGTGCTACCAGGACAAGGTCGGCCGGCGGTTCGGCATCCGGGTCGGCGACCTGCTGCACGCCGACCACCTCCGCGACCGGCTGCGGTACGTCGTGCCGTTCAAGAACCGGCTCCTGACGACGTTCGCCAACGGCCACGCCGACGCCCTCAAGCCCCTCGACCCGGACCGGGTGGCCGACGAGTACCTGGGGCACGCCGAGGCCCTGCGGCCGTTCGTGACCGACACCTCGCGGCTCTTGCAGGACGCCTTCCGGGACGGCAAGCGGGTGCTGTTCGAGGCGGCCCAGGGGAGCCTCCTGGACGTGGACCACGGGACGTACCCGTATGTGACCAGTTCGAGCAGCCTGCCGTCGGGGATTCCCGGCGGGGCCGGGGTGCCGGCGAAGGTCGTGCAGCGGGTGATCGGCGTGGTGAAGGCGTACACCACCCGGGTCGGCCGGGGCCCGTTCCCGACCGAACTGGACGACGGCCCGGACGGGACCGGCGAGCGGATCCGCAAGATCGGGCGTGAGTACGGGACCGTGACCGGCCGGCCGCGGCGGGTCGGGTGGTTCGACGCGGTGGCGGTCCGGTACACGGCCGCCCTGGCCGGGGCCGACGAGATCACCGTCATGCTGCTCGACGTGCTCAGCGGCCTGCCGGAATTAAAGCTCTGCACCGCCTACGACTGCGACGGCACCCGAACCACCCACTTCCCCAGCGACTCGTTCCAACTGGAACGCTGCCGGCCGGTGTACGAGACGCTTCCGGGCTGGTCGGAAGACCTTACCGCGGCCCGGAAGCTGGCCGACCTGCCGGCCGCCGCCCGGCGGTACGTCGACCGCGTGGCCGAGTTAGTCGGGCTGCCGGTGTCGGTCGTGTCGGTCGGCCCGGACCGGGCACAAACCATTTTGGTAAAGAGTTAACCACAGAGAGGGTCCCCGCGGGGCGGGGGTAGAGGACACCGAGCAGAGGAAAACCGAGTATCGGTTCGGACGAAATGAATCTGTCTGTTGCTGCTCCGTGTTCTCTGTGACTCTGTGGTTAACTTGATTTCCATGTCCCCGCACGATCCAGAAGTCTACGCCCGGTCGGTCGGGCTCGACCCGGCCAAGCTGCCGCGGCACGTCGCCGTCATCATGGACGGGAACGGCCGGTGGGCCCGGGCCCGGGGCAAGGAGCGGGTCGAGGGCCACGCCCGCGGGGCCAAGTCGGTGGACGAGGTGACGGAGGAGTGCTGCCGGCTCGGCATCGGCCAACTGACGCTGTACTGCCTCAGCTCGGAGAACTGGAAGCGGCCGAAGCCCGAGCTCGACTTCCTGATGGCCCTGCTCAAGCAGTACCTGCTAGCCGAGCGGGCGAGAATCCTGGCCCAGAACATCCGGTTCGCGGTGATCGGCCGGCGGGAGGGGCTGCCCGACGAGGTCCTGGCCGAGATCGACGAGAACGTCCGGCTCACCCGCGGCAACACCGGGCTGACCCTCTGTTTGGCCATCAACTACGGCAGCCGGGCCGAGATTCGGGACGCCCTGGCGGCCATCGCGGAACGGGCGATGCGGGGCGAGTTGACCCCGGCCGACATCACCGAGGACACGATCTCGGACGCCCTAGACACGGCCGGAATGCCCGACCCTGACCTGCTCATCCGGACGGCCGGGGAGATGCGGGTGTCGAACTACCTGCTCTGGCAAATTTCCTACGCCGAGCTATGGGTGACGCCGCGGTTCTGGCCCGAGTTCGGGGCGGCCCTGTTGCACGACGCCTTCCGCGACTTCGCCGGCCGGGAGCGGCGGTTCGGCGGCCTCACCCCCGGGGGGGCGGCGTGACCCGGTTCGCCCGATGATCCGGACGCGGGTGGTGGTCGGCACCGCCCTGGCCGCGGCCGGGGCCGGGGTGCTGGTCGGGGACCGGCACCTGGCCCCGTGGTACCCGGTGTTCGCCGGGCTGCTCGTGGTCGCCGGGGCGGTCAGCGCCCGCGAACTGGTCGGCCTCTTCCCAGCGGCATACCGCCCGCCCGTCCCGCTCGCCGTCGCGGCCGTGTTGCTGCCGATCGCGGCCAACTGGTATCCTGTCATCCGGGTCGAGATCACCCCCGGGCTACCGGCGGTCGCGTCCCCGTGGGAGCCGGTACTGTTCGCGTTCGCCGGCGTGGTGATCGGGGCGTTCCTGGTCGAGATGGCCGGCTACCGCGAGCCGGGCACGGCCGTCCCCCGGCTGGCCCTGACGGTCCTGGCGGCCGCCTACCTGGGCGTCCTCGGCAGCTTCCTGGCCCGGGTCCGTTGGCTCGACCCAGACCCCGACCGGTCCGGGCTGATGCTGGCCCTGGCCATCTTCGTCCCGAAGGCCGCCGACGTCGGCGCGCTGTTCGCCGGGATGGCCTTCGGCCGGCACCGGATGACGCCGGTGCTCAGCCCGAAGAAGACGTGGGAGGGGTTGGCCGGCGGGCTGCTGCTTGCGGCTTTGGTGGCCGTCGGCATCGACCGCGTGAACCCGGTGTTCCCCGGCGGCGTCCTGGAGGCGGCCCTGTTCGGCGTTGCCGTCGGCGGGGCCGGGGTGGTCGGCGACCTGGCCGAGTCGATGGTCAAGCGGGACGGGCTGGCGAAGGACGCGGCCGCCAGCATCCCCGGGTTCGGCGGGCTGCTCGACGTGGTCGATTCCGTCCTGTTCGCCGCCCCCGTCGCGTACCTCTGGTTCCGCCTCTCCAACGCGGGGTAACCGATGTCCGACCAACCGACGGCCGCCCGCACCCTGACCCTGGACAGCCGGGAGGAGGCGGTCATCCTGTTCGGGCCGCGGGACCAGTACCTGCGGGCCGTCCGGGACGCCCTCGGGGTGCGGCTGGTGGCCCGCGGCGACCTGCTCCAGATCGACGGCCCGGCCGACGCCGCCGAGCAGGCCGAGCGGGCGTTCGCCCAACTCCGGCTGGTCCTCCGCAAGCACGGCAAGCTGACCGCCGAGGACGTGCGGACGGTGATCGAGGTGGTCCGGACCGGCGGCGGGCCGGACCGGGCGGCCGGCGGCGTGACGACCCTGGAATCCGGCCGAAACCTCCGCCCGCGGACCGACGGCCAGGGGCGGTACGTCCAGGCGATGAAGGCCCACGACCTGGTCATCTGCGTCGGCCCGGCCGGGACCGGGAAGACGTACCTGGCGGTCGGCTGGGCGGTCAGCCTCCTACGGTCGGGGGCGGTGAAGAAGATCGTTCTGGCCCGGCCGGCGATCGAGGCCGGGGAGCGGCTCGGGTTCCTGCCCGGCGACTTCGCGGCCAAGGTGAACCCTTACCTGCGGCCGCTGTTCGACGCCCTGAACGACATCATGGACCCGGACGCCGTCCGCCGGTACATGGACAGCGACGTGATCGAGATCGCCCCGCTGGCGTACATGCGGGGGCGGACCCTTAACCAAGCCTGCATCATCATGGACGAGGGGCAGAACGCGACGGTCCCGCAGATGAAGATGTTCCTCACCCGGATGGGGAACAACTCCCGGGTGGTGGTGACCGGCGACCTGACCCAGACGGACCTGCCGAAGACGATCCCGAGCGGGCTGGCCGACGCCGTCCACCGGCTCCGGACCGTCGAGGGGATCGCCCTCGTCTACCTGGACGAGACCGACATCGTCCGCAACCCGCTGGTGTCCCGGATCGTCAAGGCCTACGAGGACGAGGCCCCGCGGCCGAAGCGGCCGGGGGCCTGACGGGTGGCGAAGCCTACTTGGCCGGGACGAGGACGGTGTCGATCACGTGGATGACGCCGTTCGACGCCTTGATGTCGGCCTTCGTCACCTTCGCGTCGCCGATCATCACCTTCCCGTCCTCGGCCTTGATCTCGAACCCGTTCACCTTCTTCCCGCTCATCTTCGCCGCGTCGGCGGCCGTCGCCTCCTTGCCGACGATCACGTGGGCCAGCAGCACCTTCTTCAGCAGCTCCTTGTCGGCCACGACCGCCTCCAGCTTCTCCTTGCCGAGCTTCTTGAACGCCTCGTCGGTCGGGGCGAAGACGGTGAACGGCCCCTTCCCCTTCAGCGTCTCGACCAGCCCGGCCTCCTTCACCGCCTTGACCAGGATGGTGTGGTCCTTCGAGGCGACGGCGATGTCCACGATGTCCTTCTCGTCGTCCCGGGCCGAGGTGGCGGACCCGAACGCGACCAGCAGGGCGAGGGCGGAACCGGCGAGCAGCTTGGCCTTCATGTGCGGCACTCCGACGGGGTGTGGGCCGTGTCGCGGCCCGGGGGAGGTCCCGGACCGGCGAACGCATTGATAGGTCTGGGGCGCGCGGCCGGGTCAACCGAATCCGGACTTTTTCCTTGACATTTCGCCGCGCGGCGGGTGGAAGCCGGCTGCCCGATTCCCGGTCTTCGCCGGCCGGGCCGGTGCGGATTCACCCTCCGGCCAACGGGCTTGGATCGGTCCGCCTCGTACCGGTAGAATCGACCGTCTCCGCCCGGCCCGCCGAGACCTCGTCGATGCCCCCGCGCCCCACGGACGGGCCCGCCCACCCGCGACTCTTCCCGGCCGACCCGTTCGTCGGGTTCGGGCCGAGCCTCTTCCGCGTACCCGACGAGCCCGCCATCGGCCGGGGCCTCCGCTCGAAGCGGCCGGCCCGGCTACGGCTCGGAGTCCGCGAGTACGCCCCGCGGCTACCGGGCGTGTACGGGATGCTCGACGCCAAGGGCCGGGTCGTCTACGTCGGCAAGGCCAAGAGCCTCCGCTGCCGGCTCCTGAGCTACTTCCGCGAGAACAGCCGCGACCCGAAGGCCGGGAAGATTCTCGAACACACCCGGACGCTGGTGTGGGAGGAGGCGGCCGACGAGTTCGCGGCTCTCCTCCGCGAGCTGGAGCTGATCCAGCGACTCGGGCCGCGGTTCAACGTCCTCGGCCGGCCGGGGCTGCAGCGTTACCACTACGTCTGCGTCGGCAAGGGGCCGGCGGCCTACGCCTACGTCGCCAAGTCGCCCACCGGTAAGGAACTCGGCTGCTACGGGCCGCTGGTCGCCCGGCACCGGTCGGAGGACGCCGTCCGCCGGCTGAACGACTGGTTCAAGCTCCGGGACTGTCCGCAGACGGTGCCGCTGGCCTTCGCCGATCAGGCCGAGCTGTTCCCCGAGGACCGCGGGCCGAAGTGCCTGCGGCTGGAACTGGGCACTTGCCGGGGGCCGTGCGCTGCGGCCTGCACCCGGGCCGAGTACGCCGAAGGGGTCCGCGGCGTCAAAGCCTTCCTGTCGGGCCGGGATCGGGGCCTGCTCGGGATGATCCGGGAGCAGATGGCGGCGGCCGCAGCCAACTTCGAGTTCGAGCGGGCGACCGCCCTGCGGGACCGGTTGCAGTCGCTCGAATGGCTCGACGACCGGCTGGCCCTGCTCCGCCGGGCCCGCGACCGGAACTCGTTCGTCTACCCCCTGGCCGGTCACACCGGGGCCGAGCGGTGGTATCTGATCCATCGCGGGCAGGTCCGGGCGGTGATGCCGGCCCCGCAAACCCCGGCCGACTTCGACCGGGCCGCGGCCCTCATCCGGGCCACCTTCACCGACACCCCGGCCCCGCTGCTGCTCACCGGCGGGGCGGTCGATAGCGTTCTGCTGGTAGCCGCGTGGTTCCGAAAGAACCCGACCGAGAAGGCCCGGTTGCTGACGAAGGTAGCGGCGCTGGGGCAGGTGTCGTAGGGCCGGACCTACTGGGTGTACGCGGCCGGGACGTACTGCCAGCCGTAGACGGCGACGATCATGCACCCGGCGACGACCGCCGACAGCCCCCCCACCATGATGGCGAACACCGCGGGTAGACTGCCCGAGTACCGCCGTGGGTTGGCGTCGATCCGCCGCATGGCGTCGCCGCCGAGCAGGGCGGCCGTGATGCCAAGTGCGAACGGCACGAAGTAGGACCCGACCTGGACCCACACCCGCTTGGCCTTCGACTCCCGGAGGGCCTCCAGCCCGGGCTCCCCGCGGGCCACGTTCAGCCGGCTGCCGGGCAGGTGCGACTCCGACAGGAACGATCCGTACAAGGCCAGCCCGGCGGCCACGGCGGCCGTCATCAGCGCCGCCACCGCCACCGGATGCACCGGCCCCCGTCGGTTCGCCGCTTCCGGGCCCATCGCCGCCCTCCGTTCGGGGCCGGGGTGGTGTACCCCCCTCCCCCTCTTTTTCACCCCACCACCGCTTACCCACCGGAACCGTTACTCGACAAGGGTTTACGTCTGGTTTTCCGCGACCGTGACCACGACCATACGGCAACGGCCGATCAGTTCTTCTGACCCAACCTGTTGCCCCTACATGTCTTCCGGTTTACCCCGGCCGTTGCCGTACCCGGCTACGGTCGCCACAACCCACCCGGCGGCCGGACAAACCCGATCGCCAGTGGATGAGCATATCATAATGTACATCCGTTCTCAATCCTCGTAGTTGACATTTCGTCTTCGGCCTTCGTCCCGAGAGTTTACGGCCGGGGCTTCCCCTTGACCGGCCGGGGACGGCCGAGTTACTTTCCTCGGCTTGCTCCATTCCCGCGGCCACGGAGGGCCGGATGACGCACGAGCCTTCCCCGTGGGCCGGCCGGCGGGTGCTGGTGACGGGCTGTACCGGGTTCCTCGGGTCGGCGGTCACCGGCGAGCTGCTGGCGGCCGGGGCCGGGGTGGTCGGGCTGGTCCGCGACCGAGCGGCGGCTGAGCGGTTCGCCCGCCACGCGGTGACTGGCCGGGTGTGGGCGATCCACGGCCGGGCCGAGGACCTCTTCCGCATCCACTCGGCGTTGGCCGTTCACGAGGTCGGGGCCGTCTTCCACCTGGCGGCGACCAACCCCCACCGACCCGACCCGGGGGCCGCGGCGGTGGTCGAGGCGGTCCGCCGGTACGACCCGCGGACACCGGTGGTGATCGCGCGTCTTGAACTGGCGAGCGGGGGGCGTCAGCCCCCTGATGGTCGGACGCATCAGGGGGCTGACGCCCCCCGCTCGCCAATACCCGTGGGGGTAGCCCGGTTCGGCGAGTTGTTCGGCCCCGGCGACCGCAAGACCTTCCCGATCGTCTCGGCGACCGTCCTCGGCCTGCTCGCCGGCAATCCGACCCCGCCCTCAGCCGGCGACACGCCCCGCGACTTCGTTCACGTCACGGACGCGGCCCGGGCCTGCCTGTTGCTCGCCGAGCACTTGATGGTGCGGCCCGACGCGCAGCGGAAAGACGTGACCTTCCGGTCGGGCTGGGTGTTCACCGACCGGGCGATGGCGGCGGCGGTCCGGGAGGCGTTCGCCGGCCGAGCGGTGCCGCCGACCGGCCCGTCCCCGGCGAACCCGCTCGGCTGGTCGCCGGCGACCACCTTCGCCGACGCCCTGGCTGAGACGGCCGCCTGGTACCGGAAGTCGGCCGGTCCGCGGCTCGCCGAGCCGGCCCCGGCCGACGCCCCCCGCCGGGCCGCTTAGGAGCCCATGTGCGGGTAGATTAGGTTCTTCTCTGGGAAGTAGAGTAACCGCTCGATCCACAGGTCGGACAGGTCGTGACCCCAGATGCCGTACCGCTCGGGCTGCTCATAAATGCGGGCGTACTGGTCGGCGAAGGCGGAGCAGATGTCCCAGATCGACCACGGCTCCGCACCGACCTCGATCGCGAACAGGCACGGCCGCTCCAGAGGGTAGTCGATGAGCCCGCGGACTGTGGCGGGAAGTCCCTCGTCTTCCATCGCGATCCCGTCGCCCGCCCGGATGTCCCCGGCCTCGTCCTGGGTCAGTCGCTCGCCGTCGCGGACGATGACGGTGCGGCCGCCGAAGAACCCCCCGACCCGCCGGCGGGCCACCTCGAACGCCGGGAAGTCCTGCATCATTTCGCGGGCCGACCCCTCCTCCGTTTCGGCGTACTCCACCAGTTCCGCCGCCTCGGCGTCGGCCTCCTCCGTCCCGGCAGCGGCGGGTTCGACCGCCCCGCCCCAGCCGTTCTCGGGGCGGTTCAGCGGGAGCGGCCCGGCCTGCCGGTTCAGGAACTCGACCAGCGGCCCCCGATTCGGGCCGGCGGTGTCGGCCAGCCGGGCGATCCGCACGGCAAGCGGGTCGTCGCCGTCGTCGGGCCGTGGAAGCCCCAGCGCCCGATACGCCCCGGCGAGGGCTTCCTCCGGGTCGTTCCCGGAGCGGATGAGTTGTGCCGCGTGTACGGCCACCGTCAGTACGTCCACAGGGTCCATCGGCGCCTGCCAGTTTGGGGGGCGGGCCGGCTGGCGGCCCGCTGGGGCCAACCGTACCCGACGGCGGTGCCGACTGCAAGCGTGTGCCCGGCCGCCGGCGGCAGCCCGCCTCCCGGCCCCGTAGAACATCACCTGACCGTTCATCCGCCTTCGGGGACCGCAGATGGCCGCTCCGCCGCTCGCCGCCCGCCTCGCCCGGTACGCCGCCGGGCTCTCCTTCGACAAGCTCACCCCCGAGGCCGTCCACGAGGCCAAGCGGCGGTTCATCGACTCGTTCGCCACCGCCGTTGGGGCCATGTCGGCCGACGCCTACGCCGTCGCCAAACGCTGCGCCCTCCGGGTCAGCGGCAACCCCGGGGCATCCATCCTCGGCGGCGGCCGCAGCAGCCCCGAGTGGGCGACGTTCGTCAACGGCCTGCTCATCCGCTACCTCGACTTCAACGACACGTACCTGTCGAAGGAACCCGCCCACCCGAGCGACAACCTCGCCGCCGTCCTCGCCGCCGGCGAAGCGAGCGGGAGCGCCGGCCGCGACCTCATCACCGCCGCCGTCCTGGCCTACGAGGTCCAGTGCCGGTTCTGCGACGCCGCCAGCCTCCGGGCCCACGGCGTCGACCACGTCACCTACGGGGCCATCTCGTCGTGCCTGGCGGCCGGCAAGCTGATGGGCCTGACCGAGGACAAGCTCGTCCACGCCGTCGGCATCGCCGGGGTGTGCAACGTCGCCCTCCGGCAGACCCGCAGCGGCGAGTTGAGCGAGTGGAAGGGGTGCGCGTTCGCCAACGCGGCCCGCAACGGCGTGTTCGCCGCGACCCTGGCCGGGGAGGGGCTGAGCGGCCCGGCCCCGATCTTCGAGGGCGACCTCGGGTTCTTCCAACTGGTCACCCGGACGCCGTTCGACCCGGCCCCGTTCGGCGGCGAGTTCGGCAACACCGACGGCTACATGATTAACAAGACCTACATCAAGTTCTGGCCGGCCGAATACCACTCGCAGAGCGCCATCGACGCCGCCCTGACGCTCCGCAAGGAGCTGAACGGCGACGTGTCGCAGGTGAAGGGCATCGACATCGACACGTTCGAGGCGTGTTACAACATCATCGGCAAGTACCCGGAGGCGTGGGCCCCGAAGACCCGCGAGACGGCCGACCACAGCCTGCCGTACTGCACGGCCGCGGCCCTGATGGACGGGGACGTGTACCTGCCGACGTTCGACGAGGGGCGGTTCACCGACGCGGCGTTGCTCGACCTGACCGCGAAGGTGCAGGTGCATCTGGACAACGCCCTGTCGCAGCGTTACCCGAAGGGCATCCCGAACCGGATCACGGTCACGCTGGCCGACGGCCGGAAGCTGGTGAAGGAGGTCGAGTTCCCCCGCGGCCACGCCGGCAACCCGATGACGGATCAGGAGGTCGAGGCGAAGTTCCGGCTGGCGGTCGAGCCGCGGTACGGGAAGGACCGGGCGAGCCAGGTGCTGGCCCGGTGCTGGGACCTGGAGAACCTGACGAGCGCGACCGACCTGATCGGGCTGTTCGACCCGGCTTGATCCTCGCCGCCCCGAAGGGGCGTCCGGGAATAGCCCGGGGTGAAACCCCGGGTACACGGCCACCACGGACCCGGAGCCCCGATGGGGCGACCCGCCGGCGGGTGAGGATCGCCCCTTCGGGGCTCGGCATTCTTTCGTCGCCATCCACCCGGGGCTGGCGCCCCGGGCTATTCCCGGACGCCCCTTCGGGGCGACAGGAAGCACGGCCGCGGTGGCCTACTTCGGCCGGACGAGCTTGTACACCTTCACCTTCGCCTGCTCGACCGGAACGTCCTCCGGCCAGTGGTAGACCACCACCGACCGGCCGTCCTCCTTCACCGCCCGGGCGTCCTTCATCCGCGGCAGCCGGGCGTGGTCGCCGTCGTGCTCCTTGTCGTCCACCACCGCGTAGGTGACCTCCGGGTCGGGCGGGTCGGCCGGGATGAAGTACAGCGTCCGCCAGCCGTAGAACGCCGCCCACTCGAACGGGTCGATGACGCAGTCCTTGTCCCGGTCGGTGTTGGCCAGCAGCCACCGGCCGGCGTGCTTGTGCCCCTCCCGGTTGGCGTGGAGCGGCTTGAGGGTACTCGGCAGGGCGGTCGCCACCAGCACCGCCGCGACCGCCGCCGGGGCGTACCGGGCGGCCCCGCCGCGGGCCCGGCTCCACCCGGCCAGCCGCTGCACCCCGGCCGCCGCGAACACGCAGCCGATCAGCACGAGCAGCAGCGTGTGCCGCTCGGAGACGTAGTGGAAGCGGTCCTGGTTGACGGCGTACCCGCGGGCCCCGAGCCCGACCAGCACGACGAAATTCACCCCGGCCAGGACGACCAGGAGGGCCACCCCCGGGTCGGCCGCGACCCGCCGGCGGACGGCGATCACCCCGATGACGGCCAGCCCGGCGGCCAGGTAGTGCAGCCCCTTCACGGCCTCCTCGGCGGCGGCCCGGGCGGCCGGCTTGGCCAGCCCGACCAGCCCGGCCCCCTCCGGGACGGGCCACGACTTGGCGAAGAGCGGCCCGCCGACGGCAGCGTCCGCCTTTCCGCCGCGGAGGATCTCGCCGGGGGTCCGGAACGGCTTGAGCATCTCGGTCGGGGTCGGCTTGTTGGTCAGCTTGCCGATCATGATCACGTAGGGCCCGGCCACCAGCCCGACCCCGACCGCGAGGGCGACCAGCCGGCCGGCGGTCAGGTCGCGGGGCCACCGGCCGGTCAGCCCGAGCCACCCGCCGACCAGCCCGACCGCGGCCGCCACCATCAGCCCTTCGAGCCGGACCAGGTACGCCCCGCCGACCGCCAGCCCGCACAGGAGGAACCCCCCGACCCCCGGCCGGCGGAGGGCCCGGGCCCCGAGCAGCACGGCGGTTGACACGGCCAGCAGGTACGTCCCCTCGGTCAGGGCGTCGCTGGTCAGCCGGGCCGGGACCGGCAGTACCTGGACCAGCAGGGCGGCCAGGAACCCGACCCCGCGGCCGAAGAGCATCCGCCCGAGCAGGTAGGTCGGGACGACGAGCAACAGGGCGGCCGCCCCGCTGGCCAGTTGGGCGGCGAGGAGGTAATTCTCGGCCACGAGCGTGTCGTCGGGGTAGACCGCCCGGACGAACTTCCCGGCCAGCCAGACGGCGGCCGGGTAGCCGGGCGGGTGCTCGGCCGACATGATGACCGCCCGCGGCCCCTCGACCGGCGGGGGCGGGTTCTCCCGCTGCCTGAGGTGGTCGGGCGGGTTGGCCGCCTCGGGGGACTGGAGCCGCAGGGCGTACCGGGCGAACCCGAGCCCGTCCCGGGCCGTCACCGCCGTGTGGGCGATCAGCCAGCCGTGGACGGCCACCGAGACGGCCGCCAGGATCAGCAGCCGGAGGTAGTCCGGGCCGAACAGCGACCGCCGCCGCTCCACCGCCACCAGCCGCCCGCCGACCGCTGCCGCCATGGCGCACCCCCGTGCCCGGTACAAACCCCGGGCGGGGGACGATAGGCTACCCCCACGCCCGGCGTCAAGCCGGGTCGTCCGCCACAGGCAAGAATGCCTGTGCCACCACCCGGGGCACCGATGATCCAGGTGACCGACGCGATCGCCGTCCCGGACGCCGAGCTGGACTGGAGTTACGCCCGGTCCGGCGGCCCCGGCGGGCAGAACGTGAACAAGGTGTCGTCGAAGGCGGTGCTGCGTTGGGCGGCGGCGACCAGCACAATCGCCATCCCGCCAGCGGCGTGGGCCCGGATGAAGGTCCGGTTCCCGAGCCGGTACACGGCCGACGGGGATGTGGTGATTTCGTCCCAGGAGTACCGGGACCAGGAGCGGAACCGGCAGGCGTGCGCGGACAAGCTGGCCGAGATGATCCGGGCGGCCCTGGTCGAGCCGACCCCGCGGAAGCGGACCAAGGTGTCGAAGGGGGCGAAGAGGCGGCGGGTGGCCGACAAGCGGCAGCACTCGGCCAAGAAGCAGGGCCGGCGGGGGCCGGCGGACGAGTAAGGAACGGGGCAAAAGGAAGAAGGAACACGGAGATGAACTCCGTGTTCCTTCTTCCTTTTGCCCCGTTCCTTGTCCTTACTGGTCCTTGAGGTCGTCGGTGACGGTCCCGGCGACCCACCGGACGAGCGGGGCGGCCGGCTTGCTGGGCTGCTGGTACCCGGTCATCGTCCGCAGCAGCTCGAACCCCATCAGGGTGCCGAGCAGGGTCAGCACCACGGTCGGGAAGAGGATCAGGGCCGGGACGACGCCCCACGGCCGGGGCCTGGCCGGGGCCGCCGGGACGGTCACCGGCTCGTCCTCGTCGGCGACCCGGCGGGTCGCCCGGACCGGCTCGTCCTCCTCCGTCCCGAGGTCGACGACCGGCTCGACCGCGTCCGCCTCCTCCTCGATCTCGACCACCTGGCTGCCGGTGTCGTCCCCGTCCTCGACGACCACCCCGACCCCCTCCTCGATGTCGGTGTCCGAGTCGACGGCCACCGCCTCGGACCCGGACCCGTCGGCCATCGGCGGGATCTCGAAGTCGGTCTCGAAGATGTCCCCCTTGTCCGCCTCGGCGCTCTCCAGGGCGGCCGACTCCAGGCTCGACCCGCTCCCGGACCCGTCCAGGGTCAGCTCGAACTCGCTGTCCGAGTCGGACGTGACCGGGGCCTTGCCGCCGGACTTCGGCCCGCCGGTCAGCCGCACCCCGCTGGCCGGGCCGGGGTCGAGGGTCAGCTCGAAGTCCAGGTCCGGGTCGCTGTCGGCCACCCCCCGGGGGGCGGCCGGCGGGACCTTCCCGGACGCCGGCTTCTTGGCCCCCTCCAGCGGAATGCCGCTGTCGGCCGGGTCCCGCAGGTTGATCCCGCTCCGCCCGGCCCCCCCGGTCTCGACCGGAGAGCTGCCCAGGTCCACCTCGTCCGACGAGTCGGCGTTGAGCTGCAGCTCGAAGTCGTCGCTGTCGGCGTCCAGGCTCAGCTCGAACTCGCTCGAGTCCCCGCCCCCGCCGGCGCTCGACAGGTTCTTCGCCCCGTCGCCGCTGAGCCCGCCGGACAGCTTCTTCCCGCTGTCCGGGGCGGACAGCTTGCCGGACGACGGCGGGGGCGTCAGCTTGGCCCCGCCGCCGCCCTTGATGACCGCGCTGCCCGGCCCGGCCAGGTCGAGGGCGATCTCCTCGGTCGGGACGTGCTCCGCCGGCTTGCCCTTGCGGCCGGGGGCCTCCAGCCGCACGTCGCTGTCCCCCTTCCCGGGCTTCCGGGTGCCGCCCGGCTCGTCCCCGGCGAGGGAGAAGATGTCGTCGTCGGTCCCCTCGAACACCAGCGGGTCGTCGCCCCCACCGCGGGCGGCCGGGGGGACCTTGAAGTCGTCCGACCCGGGGACCGCGGGGGCGTCGGCCAGCGGCAGGGCCGGGTCGCTGGCCCCGCCGAGCTGGCGGGACAGCTCGTCCACCTGGGCGGCCCGGAACCGCAGCGTCGGCCCATCCCGCATCGGGACGACGTGGGTCCACTCGGTCTTCAGCCGCCGCTTCAGGTCGTCGGCCGACAGCCCGAGCCGTTGGGCCGCCTCTTCCAGGGTGATGTACTGGGCCATGGGGGGGTCTCGGGGCGGCCGGTCGGGGGAATGGCGGGGCGGCGGGGGCGCCCCGGGCCCATACCTGGATTGTAAACCCTGTCCGGCCGGGCACAAGTGCCGGCCGCCCGCCCGGCCCGGCCGGTCGGTCCCGGGGCGCCGCCGGCACCGGTCGTGCCGGCCGGCGGGGGGCCGGAATTGCGGGCTAGAATGGTCGTACCCCCGGGCCGGCCGGGGGAGACCAGCCGCCCGGGACCGCCCGATGAAGTTCGACCTCCACCTGCACACGTCCCGCCACTCCCCGGACAGCGTGACCGACCCGTTCGACCTGCTCCGGGCGGCCGAGCGGGCCGGGCTGGACGGGGTGGTCCTGACCGAGCACGACTACCTGTGGGAGGAGCGGGAACTGGCCGAGTTGCGGGCGGCGACCAAGATGGTGGTGCTGGCCGGGGTCGAGGTGGCCGGGCGGGGCGGGGACGTGCTGGTGTACGGCATCACCGACCCGTTCCGGGTGCCCAAGGGGACCGGCTGGGGCGAGTTGTGTCGGGAGGTCCACCGCCAGGGCGGGGCGGCGGTGGCCGCCCACCCGAACCGGTGGGGCCAGCCGTTCGAGAAGGTCGTCCGGGACAGCCGGGCCGAACTCGACGGGATCGAGGTGTTATCGAACAACATGGACGACGACCTGCGGGCCCGGGCCGCCGACCTGCTCGTCAAGTACCCGCACTTCGCCCAGCTCGGCAACAGCGACTCCCACGCCCCGGAAACGGTCGGCGTCTGCTACACCGACTTCGGTTGCGAGATTCGGTCGAACGCCGACCTCGTCCGGGCAATCCGCGAGCGGCGGGGGGTGGCCCGGGCCAACCCGCGGTTCGCCGGTGGGGCGTGAGCCGGGTCACTCGGGCACCACGTCCCCGGCCGCCCGGGAGGCCAGGGCCGGCATGACGGGGTCCGCCTCGTAGGCGAGGAACCGGGCCGACCCGTCGCAGAAGACGAAGTGGGCCCCGCCGGGGTGGGTGGACCAGAAGTGGAAGGCGGCGCACGGGTCGTCGACCGCCCCCGGGCCGAAGTGGTACGGGCCGGGCCGGCACCCGGGGGCGTAGGCCCCGGTGTTCCGGGCCCGCACCCCGAGCAGTACATCCGCGTCCCCGTCCCGGTCTTGCCCCCACCCGGCGTACCACCACCCGAACACCATGTCGTGGCTCGGCGGCCGCTCGCCGACGGCCAGCGTCTGCGAGGTGCCGTCGGTGACATCAGTCAGCCGGACGGCCGACCCGGGGAACAACACCCCGTCCTTCCGGGCGACGGACCGGCCGGCGACCCCGAGGTACGAGGTGAGCCCGCGGGTGAGGGTGCCGGCGACCACTTGCGGGTCCGCGGTCCGCCCGTCGGCCGGGCAGCCGAACACGGGGACGACCCGCTCGAGGCCGGGGTGGGGCGGGTCGACCGTGAAGTCCGGGTTGGCCTTGAAGGCCGCGTCGGCCTCGGCCCAGAGGGCGTCGTGGTCGAGGTGGGGCAGGAGCCGGGCCTGCCAGGACAGGAACGGGTACGGCTCGCCGGGGGCCGGGAGGGCGACCCCCGGGGGCAGGCGGCCGGCGGCCCCGTGGTACGAGTGGAGGGCCAGCCCGACCTGTTTCAGGTTGTTCAGGCACCGGGCGCGGGCGGCGGCGGCCCGGACCCGCTGGACGGCCGACAGCGTCAGCCCGACGAGGACGGCCATGATCGCCAGTACGACCAGCAGCTCGATCAGGCTGTACGCACGCCGACGCATCGGGTTACCCCTCCCGGGGCCGGCGGTCCGTCTAGGGGTTCGCCTTGAACCAGACCTTGCACACCCAGCGGGTGGCACCGACCGGCTCTTCGTTTACGGAATCCGTATTCCGAATCGCTTGCTCGCTCTTGAACTGAGGTGTGTTGTTACAGCGCCGACCACAGGGCTGCGTGGACTTCGGACCGGGGACGACTGGGTACCGGAGGGTCATCCCCTCGGGAGTCGGGACGATGGGCCCCTCCTGCCCGTTCTGTCGGTCGAACTCCACGCAGTCCGGCTTGTCGACCGCGCCGTCGCGACAGCCTTGATCCGGGTTGCCCTTCTTGCAGTCGTTGCAGACCGGGTCCTCGTACTCCCAACAGGGCGCGTAGACGAGGGGCGCGACCCACTTGTTCGTGAACGGGCCCTTCAGCTCGCGACACTCCTTGTTGTCACAGTTGATGGCCGGGACCGGGGTGGCCATAGCCATCGTGGCGATACCGCCGACCAGCAGGGCCAGGCTCAAGCCGTAGCGGATCCGGAACACGGTCGACCTCCTGAGCACGAAGGAACCAAGGCGTGCATCACCGGCCTCAAGGTTTCGGGAGCCGACGCCGGCGGGCCACCCCGATGAGCCCGGCCGCCCCGGCTACCGCGGCCCCGGCCCCGGCGATGAACATCCAGTTGCGGCCCCACCACGACCGGACCGGCCGGTCCAGCGGCTCGCCCGGCTCGGTCCGCACGAGGACGTCGAACGGTTGGTTCCGCTCGTCGGGCAGAACGTCCCGCCGTGAACCGTCGGGGCGTACCACGAACCGCGACACGTCGTCGGGCCCGGATGAGTCCTCGACCCGGGTATTGGGCGGGGGTTCTGTCGAGAATTCACCGGACGAGACCCTCTCGCCGACCGCGCACTCGGTCACGCTGGCCTTGACCCGCCGGTAGAGGTGGCCCCCCTGGAGTTGGAAGATCGACACCCACCCGGCCGGTCGCCACCGCCCGGGGGCGTCCGCGGTGTAGTCGATGTCGTACTGGGTGAGCGCGTACTGACCCGACCCATACTGTTGATAGCGGACGAGGTGGTAATCGCGACCCGGGTCGAGCCACAGGGTTGTGCCGGCCGTCGGCGTGGTACCGATGAACCCGACCTCGATGCACTGTGCGCCGTTGACGAGGGCGGTCCGCCCGGTTACCCGGAGTTCATTCGGATCCCAACCACCGAATCCGACACCGAGCGGCCGGAAGGCCGGTAGGAACGGGCTGGTGTTCGTCGTGACGAGCATCCGCGGGCTCGGGTCCGGTTGCCGGCTCATCCGCTTCGGGGCGGACCCGCTGTCGTGCAGGAGGGCCCCGGTTTTGCCGTCGTAGGTGGCCAGGATGTCGAGGTCGGAAAACGATTTCGTGACCGTGTTCACGATCTTCATGTGATTTTCCAGCCTGGCCTTCTCCCCGTCCATTACGACCGACCCGTGGCCCGGGAGGGTCGTGTCGGTCGGCGGAAACACCTCTCCGACGCCGTAGTCCTTCGGGGACGCCTTCGAGCAAGCCCCCTTCGGGAAGAGCACCGACTGTGTCCACCTGATCCGGAACGTCTTGCTGGCGTCCTGCCGCTGCTGCAAGCGGGCCGTGATCTCCTCGATCGTCGGCACCTTCGGGGCCTGGGCCCCGCCCCGCCCCGGCCACAACGCCAGGGCGAGAACCCCGGCCGCCGCGATCACCCGGGTCGTCTTCATCGCCGTCTCCTTACGGCACGATCGTGACCGCGACCGGCACCGCCCGGACGCGGATCCCGACCCAGAAATAGGCGACCACAACTTCCCGGCGGACGACCGCCTCGTCCGGCGGCCGCCGCACCACCAGCCGCAGTTGGTCCGGCCCGTCGACGTGGACGGCGACAGGGACGCCGTCCGGGGCCGTCGCCGCGATCAGGCAGACCGGCCGGCCCGACACGGAGGCGAAGGCGACCGTCTCCTCCCGCACCTCGCCGGCCGCCAGCCCGGCCACCGCGACCTCGGTCGGCGACGCCCGCAGGTCCGGGACGACCGACACGGCCCCGGTCAGCCGCTTCCGGAACGCCGGCCCGGCCGGGGCGAACCGCCCGGTCAGGTCGAGGACGAACGAACGGGTCCCATGCGGGGCGGTAGCGTCGGCCGTCAGGTTCAGGGCAACGGCCCGCCCGTCAGCAGCCAGCACGGGCTCACAGCGGACGATCGGCTGATCCGTAGTCGCGGTCAGTTCGGCCGCGGGGACGGCGAGGGACAGGTCGAACCGAACGGCCTGAAACCGCGGCCCGGCGTCGGACGCGACGACCACGAGGTCGGGGGGCGGGGCGGCGAGCAGCGGCCGGGCGACCCCCTCGACCGTCCACGCCGGGCCGACTCGGCCGCCGACCACCGGGGCGAACCCGACCGCCACGGGCACCGGGGCCGTCGATGGTCCGACCTTGTCGCCGAGGTCGATCCGAACCGTCACCGACCGCGTCTCGCCCGGTTCGAGGCGGAGGGCGTCCGGCGACACCCCGAGGCAGTTGCACGACGCCTGCCACCGCTCGACCACGACCGCGGCCGGGCCGGGATTGTGAACGGGCACGGCCCACTCGAACCGCGGGTCTTCCCAGACCGTGCCGAAGTTCAGTGCTGCCGGCTCGACGTGCAGGATAGGCGCGCTAGCGGGGGGGGGGGGGCGCAGTGGACGACGCCCGGTCTGCGGCGTACCGGCCGGCAACGACTGCCGCCGCGCTGCCGACGATTGCGAAGACGAGCGCCGTGCGCTGTGACACCGGCGGCCCCCGTGTGACCACCCATCCCAAACGATCATAAACATCGGCCACAAGGGGTGTCAACAGCCTGCCGGACTTTTTCCCGGGAGCTATCAACCGGCTCAGGTCAGCACCTCCTTCACCACCCGGCCGTGGACATCGGTCAGCCGGAAGTCCCGGCCGGCGTACCGGAACGTAAACTTCTCGTGGTCGAACCCGAGCAGGTGCAGGATGGTCGCGTGCAGGTCGTGGACGTGGACCGGGTTTTCCGCCGCCTTGAACCCGAACTCGTCCGTCGCCCCGACGGCTTGGCCGCCCTTCACCCCGCCGCCGGCCAGCCACACCGAGAACCCGTAGTGGTTGTGGTCCCGGCCGTTCACCTTCCCGGCGTTCGACCCCGGGACGGACAGCTCGACCACCGGCGTCCGGCCGAATTCCCCGCCCCAGATGATGAGCGTGCTGTCGAAGAGCCCGAGCCGCTTGAGGTCGGTGATGAGGGCGGCGATGGCCCGGTCCACCTCCCCGGCCAACCGGCGGTGGTTCACCTCCAGGTCGTCGTGGCTGTCCCACGGCTGGACCGGGCCGTGCGACACCTGGACGAACCGGACGCCCCGCTCGACCAGCCGCCGGGCCAGCAGGATCGACCGGGCCTGGTCGCCGGGGCCGTAGGCCTCCAGGACGTGCTTCGGCTCGCGGGACACGTCGAACGCCTCGGCGGCCTCGGTCTGCATCCGGAAGGCCAGCTCGAACGACCGGATGCGGGCCTCCAGTTGCGGGTCGCCGGGGCGGTCGTGTTGGTGCATGGCGTTGAGCTTGGACAGCAGGTCGAGCTGCTTCCGCTGGTCGGCCGGCGACGTGGTCTTGCTGCGGACGTGTTCGACCAGCTTCTCCACGTCCTTGTGCTTGGTGTCGACGTAGGTGCCCTGGAAGACGCCGGGGAGGAACCCGGCCTGCCAGTTCTGCGACTCCAGGAGCGGCATCCCGCCGGGGCAGAGGGCGATGTACCCGGGCAGGTTCTGGTTCTCGGTCCCGAGGCCGTAGGTCACCCAACTGCCGACGCTCGGGCGGATCAGCCGGCTCTCGCCGGTGTTCATCAGGAGGAACGACGGCTCGTGGTTGGGCACCTCGGCGTGCATCGACCGGATCACGCACAGGTCGTCGGCGTGCTTGGCGGTGTGGGCGAAGATTTCGGAGACTTCGAGGCCGGACTGCCCGGACTTGTGGAACTTGAACGGGGACGGGAAGGCGGCCCCGGTCCGCCGCTCGGTCTTGAGGCTGTTCGGCAGCGTCTTCCCGGCGTGTTTAGCCAGGGCCGGCTTGGGGTCGAAGGTGTCGACCTGGCTCGGTCCGCCGTTGGCGAACAGGTGGATGACCCGCTTCACCTTGGCGGGGAAATGCGGGGCCCTGGGTGCGAGCGGGTTGGTGTCGGCCGGGGCGTCCCCGGCGTCGGCCAGGAGCGGGGCCAGGCCGACCAGGCCCATCCCCATCCCGCACCGGGCGAGCATCTGGCGGCGGTTCAGCGAGGTCATTGGTCACTCCGTCACGGGGACGCCGCGGAAGAACTCGGCCACCGGGCAGGTGAAGCCGGCCAGCACGTCGCCGCCGGTGAGGGTGTCGTCCTCCCACAGGACGGTCCCGCCGCCCGGCCGGGTGTAGACCGTCACGCTCCGGTCGTCCGGATCAGCCACCCAGACGAGCCGGACGCCTGCGGCGAAGTACTCGCGGAGCTTGTCCCGCACCTGCCGACGGGTGTTGCCGGGGGACAACACCTCGACCACCAGGTCGGCGGCCACCGCCGGGTAGACGCCTGGGTCGTGTCCGGCGGGCACCCGCTCGAAGCTCCAGAACGCCACGTCCGGGCCGCGGACCGTGTCCGAGTCCCGTTCGGTGACCAACCCGCTCTCGACCGTGACGTGACCGGCCGATCGGGCACGGTTGTGGGTCTCGAGTGCGTAGTAGACGTTCCCCTGAACCTTCCCGTGGGCGAAACTCGGCGGCGGCATCGTTACCACCTCCCCTTTGACGAGTTCCTGCTTCGACCCGTCGGGCGGGTCGGGCAGGCGGGCGAACTCCTCGGCGGTCAACAGCTTCGTCGCCGTCGCGGCGGACATGGCATCCCTCCCCGGGCGGGTTACTTCTTCCGTGGCTTCTTGGCGGCCTTCCGGCGGGCGGACAGTTCGGCCACGAACGCCTTGTGTTCCGGGCTGGCGACACCCTGCCGGAGGGCGGCCACTACCTTACGGGGCTGATCGGCGAGGAAGGCCGCCGGGTCGAGCCACAGCCCGGGGAACGCGGCCGACCGGAGCAGCCCGTCCGGTGCGGCCTTCTGCTCGGCGAACTTGCCCCGCCGGCGGACGAACCACCGGACCGCCCCGGCGGTCACGTCGACGACGAGGTATTCTTGCACTCCGGCCGCCTCGTAGTCGTCCTTCTTCGGCCCGAGGTCGAGGGCCGCGGTGGTGTTGGCAATCTCGACCACCAGTTCCGGCGGGCCGACCAGGTACTCGTCGGCGTCGGCCCGGGTCCGGCCGCCACACTCCGGCCGGATGAGGAGTACCGCGTCGGGTTGCGGCTCGCGGTCCTCGCTCAGGATGTCCGTGACCTCGGCCAGGGCCTCGACCCCGGGGGTCCGCTCTTCGTACCGGCACAACCAGGCGATCAGCCGGATGTACGGCTTGCCGTGCCGGCGGGAGACGGGCGAGGCCACGTGAACGACTCCCCCGATCAACTCGGCTTTGAACCCGTCCGGGGTCTTCAGGTACAGGGCGTGGAATGTCTTCTGGTCCATCCGGGCGCCGTCGACCAGGACCGACCGGGCGTCGAACGCCGGCGGCTCCCGGGTGACGCGCTCCGCCGCGGCCGGTCGCATGGCCGATCCCTCCGTGCCCCGCGGGTCAGTCCACGAACGCGAACTCGTTGCTCAGCATCAGCACCTGGGCGAGCTGCGGCCACGGGCCGAAGTCGCCCGCCCCCCCGCCGGCCACGAACTCCACCCCCAACGCCCGCTCCTCGGCCGTCGGGCTGCGGCCCAGGACGGCCCGGTACAGGGCCACCACCTTCTCCCCGTCGGACTTCGCCCCGGCCACCGCCGGCCGGGCCGCGGCCGCCCGCGCCTGCTCGGCCACGAACGGGCTGTTCAACAGGTACAGGGCCTGCGGTGGCACCGTCGTCTGGAACCGCTGCGGGCTGTGCTGGTCGTGGCTCGCCACGTCGAACACCCGGAACGTCCCCGGTAGGTTCGACCGGTCGAGCAGCCCGTACACCGTCCGCCGGGTCGGGTACGGGGCCTTGAACAGGTCGACCGGCTTGCCCCCGGGGGTGAGGTCGAGCCGACCGGCCGCGACCAGGAGCGAGTCCCGCAGGGCCTCGAAGTCGAGCCGCCGGCGGTTCTGCCGGGCCAGCAGCTTGTTCTCCGGGTCGGTCGTCGCTGGTAGCGAAACCTGCCGGTAGGTGGCCGAGAGCATGACCAGCTTGTGGAGCTTCTTCAGGCTCCAGCCGTCGGCCACGAACCGGCCAGCCAGCCAGTCCAGGAGTTCTGGGTGCGTGGGCGGGTCGCTGCGGACGCCGAGGTCGCTCGGGGTGCGGACGAGGCCCTGGCCGAAGTGCCCGACCCAGACCCGGTTGACCAGCACCCGGGCGGTCAGCGGGTTGTCCTTCGAGGCGATGGCCTTCGCCAGCTCCAGCCGGCCACTGCCGCCGGCGAACGGCTTGCGGTCCCCACCGGCCGCGACCGACACGAACTGCCGGGGGACGGCCGGGCCGCGGTTGCCCGGGTTGCCGCGGAGGAAGACGTAGGGGTCGAATGTCGGCCCGTCGACGAGCACATGGGCCCGCGGCGGGGCGTGCGGGCTGGCCGCCACGAAGGCGTCGATCTTCTTCCGCACCTCCCGCAGCTTGTCCCGGTCGAGCCGGTTGAACAGCTTCAGGGCGTCGGCCGGCGGGATGTCGGTCGGCCCGCCGGGACCGAGCACGGCCGCCAGGTCCGGCCGGACGAGGGGCGGGTCGGCCAGCCGCCGGGCGGCCTCCTTCGCCGCCTCCCGGATCGCCTCGGGCGTGTCGCCCCACGCGGCAAGGGCCGGCGACCCGGCCAGGAAGTCCCGCCACCGGTCGAACGCCAGCCGGTTCAGGTCCCGCTGGCGGAGCAGCCCCTGGACCTGATCGGCCGGCTTGTCCCGGGCCTCGACCACCGCCACCAGGTAGTCGGCCACCACCTCGGGCGTCCGCAGCTTGGCCACGGCCGCCGCGTGCCGGTTGGCCACGTCGGCCGCGTACTCGGCCTCCTTCCCGGTCAGCTCCCGCTCGAACGCCTCGGTCTCGGCCGACTTCTTCGCCCCGCCGATCAGCGGCAGCTCCTTCGGCTCCTCCGACGACGCGAACACCCCGTAGAGCGAGTAGTAGTCGGCGATCGGGACCGGGTCGAACTTGTGGTCGTGGCAGCGGGCGCAGCCGACCGTCAGGCCCATCAGCCCGCGGGTGACCACGTCGATCCGGTCGTCGATGATGTCCGGGGTGTTGTTCAGGAACCGCCGGCCGAGGGTCAGGTAGCCCATCGCCGCCAGCGGCCGCTTGTCGTCGCCCAGGTCGAGCTTGTCGGCCGCGAGCTGCTCCAGGACGAACCGGTCGAACGGCTTGTCCTCGTTGAACGAGCGGACGACGTAGTCGCGGTAGGTGTAGGCGTAGGGGAAGCTGCGGTCCTCGTTGAACACGTACCCCTTGGTGTCGGCGTACCGGGCGACATCGAGCCAGTACCGGCCCCAGCGCTCGCCGTACTGCGGGGAGGCGAGTAGCCTGTCGATCAGCTTCTCCCAGGCGTCGGGGGATTTGTCGGCGGCGAACGCCTCGACCTCGGCGGCCGCCGGCGGCAGCCCGACGAGGTCGTAGTAGGCCCGGCGGATGAGGGTCCGCGGGTCGGCCGGCGGGGCCGGCTTCACCCCCTGCCCTCCCAGCTTCGCCAGAACGAAGCGATCGATCTCATTCCGGATCGGATACTCCGGACTCCGGACGTCCGGAACGGTGACCGGCCGGACCGGCTGAAACGCCCAGTGCTTCGTCGCGTCCGGCTTGGCCTGGGCCGCGACCGCCTTCGGGAACGCCGCCCCCTGCTTCACCCACTCCGTCAGCGCGGCGACCTCCCCGGCCGCGAGCGGGTGCTTGGGCGGCATCGGGTAGTCGCCGGTCCGGCCGACCGAGGCGATGAGCCGGCTCTTGGCCGGGTCGCCGGGGGCGACGACCGGGCCGTTGTCGGCACCGGCCTTGAGGCCGTCGGCGGTGTCCAGCCGCAGCCCGGCCGACTGCTTCTTCGCCCCGTGGCACGAGTAACACTTCTCGGCCAGCACCGGCCGGACCTTGTTCTCGAAGAACTCGACCTGCTCGGGCGAGGGGTCGGCGGCGGACGCCGAGAGCCCGACCGTGGCGAAACCGAGGGCGAGGAGCCAGCGCATCAAGATGATCCTCGTCGGTCCGAGGAAGGGCCGGCGGTTGGCGGGGATCGGGCGGCCGGCCCGGTGGGTCACGAGATTCTACACCGCGGCCGGGGGCCTGTCGAACCCGGCAGCGGTGAGACGAACCCGGCGGCGGGCAGGTTCCTTCCTCGTTGAACCGGGAGGCCGGGTCGGTTATCATTTCCCCCAGCCCCCGCCGTAGACCCACGCCCCGACGCGACTTCCGGAGCCCTCCCATGATCCGGCTGGACGCCGCCCGGCCCGCCACGTTTTGCGACGGGCTCAGCCGCCGCGACTTCCTCCACGCCGGTGCGATCGCCCCGCTCGGGCTGACCCTGCCGGCCTTCCACCGGGCCACGGCCGCCGGTGCCGGCAAGGACGGCGATGTCAACTGTATCATGCTGTTCCTGGTCGGCGGCCCGAGCCAGATCGACACGTTCGACCCGAAGCCGAACGCCCCGGCGGAGATCCGAGGCCCGTTCCAGCCGATCCAAACGAACGTAGCCGGGACGCAGATCAGCGAGATTTTCCCCGAACTGGCCAAGCACGCCGACAAGTTCAGCGTCGTCCGGTCGGTGTACCACACGGCCACCGCCGTCCACGACACCGGCCACCAGATGATGCAGACCGGGCGGCTGTTCGCCGGCGGCATCGAGCACCCACACGTCGGCTGCGCCCTGGGCTACCTGAAGGGCGGCCGGGGCGAACTGCCGGCCCACGTCCTGCTGCCCAAGCCGATCGGCCGGACCGGCGGCAACCTGCCCCACGGCCACACGGCCGGCTACCTCGGCAAGCCCTACGACCCGTTCATCCTGAACGCCGACCCGAACGCCCCGGGGTTCAAGGTCCCGGACCTGCTGCCGCCGGACTACATCACCGGCGTCCGGGCCGAGCGGCGGCAGAAGCTGCGAGAGGCGGTGGACGGGGCGACGGCCGCGTTCGAGCAGAACGCCGCGGCGAAGCAGCTCGACGACAACTTCGCCCTGGCCTACAAGCTCATGTCGTCGGCCAAGGCCCGGGAGGCGTTCGCCCTGGAGAAGGAGCCGGACAAGACCCGGGACCGGTACGGCCGGACGCGGTTCGGGCAGTCGTGCCTGATGGCCCGGCGGCTGGTCGAGGCCGGGGTCCGGTTCGTCACCGTCAACATGTTCGAGACGGTGTTCGACGAGATCACCTGGGACATCCACGGGTCCCGCCCCTTCACCGACATCGAGGAGATGGCCAAGCAGGTGGCCCCGAACTTCGACCGGGCGTACACGGCCCTGCTGACCGACCTGGCCGACCGCGGCCTGCTGGGGAGCACGATGGTGGTGGCCCTGGGCGAGTTCGGGCGGACACCGAAGGTGAACCCGGCCGGCGGCCGGGACCACCACCCCGGGGTGTGGTCGATCCTGATGGGCGGGGGGCCGCTGCAGGGCGGCCGGGTGGTCGGAGCGTCGGACGAGCTGGGGTACGTGCCGAAGGCCCGGCCGGTGACCCCGGCCGAGGTGGCGGCGACGTTGTACAAGGGGCTGGGCCTGGACCCGCACCACGAGCTGCCCGGCCCGCAGAACCGGCCGCTGCCGCTGGCCGACTACAACGCCAAGCCGATCGCCGAGCTGTTCTGACCCACGGAGGGCGTCATTCATGACCACGGACACGACGACGCAGAAGCGGGCTAACCCGGAGATCGTGCCGGACTTTAGTGCCCTCGACCGGCTGCCGACCGACAACGACCTCCCCTACGACGACGGTGAGCCGTTGGAAACCGCCTGGCACCGCCCGGCCATGAACCTGTTGATCGAAAGTATCCGGTCGTACTGGCGGGATCGGACCGACTTCTATGTCGGCGGCAACATGTTCATGTACTTCAGCGAGGAGCGGGTCTTCAACACCGACTTCCGCGGCCCAGACTTCTTCGTGGTTAAGGACGTGGACCGGCACAAGCCGCGGAACTCGTGGGTGTCGTGGAAGGAGGGCGGCCGGCTCCCCGACGTCATCATCGAGCTGGCGTCGGAGTCCACGAAGAGAAGGGACCGGGTCGAGAAGAAGGCGCTCTACGGCAAGCGGATGAAGGTCGCCGAGTACTTCATCTACGACCCGGAGGACGAGTCGCTGATCGGCTGGCGGCTGACCAACGGCGGCTACGACGAGCCGCTGGAGGTCGAACCCGGGGGCCGCGTCTGGAGCAAGCAGTTGGAGATGTACGTCGGCCCGTGGGAAGGCGAGTACGCGGGCGAGACGTTTCGCCGGTGGGTCCGGTTCTTCGACGTCCACGGGAACGTGATCCCGGCGTTCACGGAACAGGTACGGCAGGACGCCGATGCCGCGCGGGCGGCACGGCTCGCCGCCGAGGCCGAACTCGAACGCATGAAGGCCGAACTCGCCGCCCTCCGCGGGCGGCTCCCCCCGAACACCCCTTGACCCACACCGGGACCAACCCGATGCCTGTTCGGCTCCTCTCCGCGCTCGCCCTGCTCGTCACCGCCGGGGTTGCCCCGGCCGGCGAGCTGAAGGTCTACCCGCCCGAGGTGGCCGTCAGCGGGCCGAACCGGGTCCAGCAGCTCCTCGTGGTCGAGGAGGAGGCCGGCCGGGTCGTCGCCGACCACACCGCCGCGGCCAAGTTCACCTCATCGTCCGAGGGGGTGGCGAAGGTCGACGCCGCCGGCCTCGTCACCGCCGCCGGCACCGGCGAAGCCACCATCACCGCCACGGTCGGCGACCGCACCGCGACCGCGAAGGTGACGGCCGGCCCGGCCGCGGGGTGGTCGTTCCGCAACCACGTCCTCCCGACCCTGACCAAGACCGGGTGCAACTCCGGGGCCTGCCACGGGGCGCTGGCCGGCAAGGGGGGGCTCAAGCTCTCCCTCCGCGGGTACGACCCGGACACCGACTGGTTCGTCCTGACCCGGCAGGCCGTCGCCCGCCGGGTCGATACCGCCAAACCGGCCGACAGCCTCGTCCTCAAGAAGGCCACCCGGGCCATGCCCCACGCCGGCGGCACCCGGTTCGAGGCCGGGTCGGATCACCACGAGGTGCTGCTGAAGTGGGTCGCCGCCGGGGCCGCCGGGCCGTCCGAGGGTGACGCCAAGCTGACCGCCATCGAGGTCTTCCCGAAGGCCGCCCTGCTCAAGCCGAAGGAGAAGCTGCGGGTGGTCGTCCGGGCCGTGTACGCCGACGGCCGGCGGGAGGACGTGACCCGGTGGGCCAAGTTCGGGTCGAGCGAGGAGTCCGTCGCCACCGTGACCGAGGACGGCGTGGCCACCGTCGCCGGGCCCGGCGAAGCGGCCGTGACGGTCGGGTTCGGCACACAGGTGGCGGCCGTCCCGGTCACGTCCCCGTTCCCGAACGCGGTGGACCCGAAGGTGTTCGCGGCGGCCCCCCGCAACAACTTCGTGGACGACCTCGTCCTGAAGAAGCTCGAACTCTTGCGGCTGCCGCCGTCCGGCCCGTGCTCCGACGCCGAGTTCGTCCGCCGCGTGTTCCTGGACACCTGCGGCGTCCTCCCGAAGCCGGAGGAAGTGGCCGCGTTCCTGGCCGACGCCGATCCGCAAAAGCGGGCCAAGCTGATCGACAAGCTGCTCGACCGGCCGGAGTACGTCGATTACTGGGCGTTGAAGTGGTCGGACCTGCTGCTCGTCTCCAGCCGCAAGCTGCCGCAGCCGGGGATGTGGGCCTTCTACCGGTCGGTCCGGCACGCCGTCGCGGACAACCAGCCGTGGGACCGGTTCGCCCGCGACATCCTGACCGCCTCGGGTAGCACCCTCACGAACGGCGCGGGCAACTACTTCGTCCTCCACAAGGACATCAGCGACCTGGCCGAGTCGTCGGCGGTGACGTTCCTCGGGATGTCGCTGACCTGCTGCCGGTGCCACAACCACCCGCTGGAGAAGTGGACCCAGGACGAGTACTGGGCGTTCGCCAACCTGTTCGCCCGGGTCGGGCTCAAGAACGGCGACCGGCCCGGCGAGGTGCTGGTCCAGTCCCGCCCCGACGGCGACGCCCTCCACCTCCGCCGCGGCACCGCCATGCCCCCCGCCCCGCTCGATGCGAAGGCCATCGCCGTCGACGGCCCGCAGGACCGGCGGGCCTATCTGGCCGACTGGCTGACCGCCCCGGACAACCCGTACTTCGCCAAGGCCCTGGTGAACCGCGTCTGGAAGAACTACCTCGGCCGCGGGCTGGTCGAGGCCGAGGACGACCTGCGGGCCACCAACCCGCCGACCAACCGCGACCTGCTCGACGCCCTGGCCGCCGACTTCGTCAAGCACAAGTACGACGTGAAACACCTGACCCGGGTGATCCTCAACTCGGCGGCCTACCAGCGGTCGTCGAAGCCGCTGCCCGCGAACGCCGCCGACGACCGGTTCTACTCCCGGTACCTGCTCCGCCGGCTGCCGGCCGAGGTCATCCTCGACGCCTACTCGGATGTCACCGCGGTGCCGACACCGTTCACCCGGTTGAAGACGGCGGCCGGGGACAGCGAGTCGCCGACCGACACCTACCCGCCCGGCACCCGGGCGGTGCAGCTCCCGGACTCGCTGGCCGCGTCCCGGTTCCTCGAAGCCTTCGGCCGGGCCGAGCGGGTGCAGACCTGCGCCTGCGAGCGGACCGCCGACGCCAGCGTCGGGCAGGCGTTGCACCTGAACAACGGCCAGACGCTCAACGACAAGCTGCGGGACAAGGCCTCCGTCGTGTCGAGGTGGTTGGCGGCCGGCCGGACCGACGCCGAGGTGGTGGACCGGCTGTTCCTGCTTGCCCTGAGCCGGCCGCCGACGGCCGACGAGAAGGGGAAGTTCCTGGCGATCCTGGCCGAGGGCGGGAAGGACGGCCCGACCCGCCGGGAGGCGCTGGAGGACTTCGTCTGGGCCGTGCTGACCGGCCGCGAGTTCCTCTTTAATCATTAAGACCGAATAAAATAGCCGCACGATGAACACAAAAAAACACGATCCGGACAAAATGTTCGGTTCTGATCGTGTCTTCTTCGGCGTTCATCGTGCGGCTCCTCCGAAGGGCACCCCGATGACCCGGCTCGCTCTCCCGGCCGCGGCACTCTTCGTTACGCTGGCCCAGTCCGCCGCCGCCCCCCCGCCGGTCACGGCCGTGGCCATCCCGCCGGACGGCCACCGGGTCGCGTTCGGGGTCGGGGGGCACGTCCGGGTGTTCGGCACCGGCGGCGAGCGGGTGTTCGGCACCGGCGGCGTGCCGGTCGTCCCCGTTCCCGAGGGCCGCGTGACGGCCCTGGCCTACTCGCCCGACAGTAAGTGGCTGGCCGTCGCAAGCGGCGAGCCGGGCAAGTCCGGGGTCGTCCGGCTGTACGACGCCTCGTGGTTCGGCCAGCCGAAGGGCCAGCCGTCGCCCGCCTTCGACGGCCACAAGGACGCCGTCTACGCCGTCGCCTTCTCGCCCGACGGCCGGACCCTGGCCACCGCCGGGTACGACCGGGTCATCCACCTGTGGGACATTCCCCACCGGCGGCCGACCGACCCGAAGGTCGAGATCGTGCCGAAGAAGACGCTCAAGGACCACAGCGACGCGATCTACGGCTTGTCGTTCCACCCGTCCGGTAAACTCCTGGCCTCGGCGTCGGCCGACCGGACGGTGAAGGTCTGGGACCCGGCCGCCGGCACCCGGCTCTACACCCTCGGCGAGCCGACCGACTGGGTGTACGCCGTGGCGTGGTCGCCGGACGGTAAGCACCTGGCGGCCGGCGGGGTGGACCAGAACCTCCGGCTGTGGGCCGCCGACGCGGCCGGCGGGCGGCTCGTCAAGGGCGTCTTCGCCCACCAGAAGCCGCTCCTGCGGCTCGGGTACACGAAGGACGGCAAGACGCTGTTCACGGCCGGCGAGGACCGGGTGGTGAAGGCCTGGGACGCCCTCAAGCTGACCGAGAAGAAGGTGTATCCGCCGCACCCCGACTCGATCCTAGACCTGGCCGTCCACCCGTCCGGCGAGTGGTACGCGGCGGCCCGGTTCGACGGGGTCGGGAACCGGTTCGAGGCGGCCGACGGCAAGGCCCTGGCGAACCAGATGCTGCCGCTCGCGGCCGGCCCGCCGAAGCCGAAGGCCGTCGCCCCGGCCGCCGTCTCGCCGGCGTGGACCACCGTGGTCGTCACCGGCGAGGAGCTGTTCCACGTCCGCCGGGCGACGACCGACCGCCCCGAGATCAAGGCGGCCCTCCGGGTGGTCGACACGAACCGCGTCGAGATCGATGTCGAGGTGCCGTTGGGAACCCCGGCCGGGGCGGTCAAGCTCGTGCTGGAGAACGAGGTCGGGAAGTCGGCCCCGCTGACGCTGGCCGTGGACCGGCACAAGGCCATCCCCGAAGCCGGCACCACCGACTCGGCCCGGGCCGGGATGGCGGTCGACCGGGACGCCACCGTGGCCGGGGCGATCGACCGGGCCGGCGACGTCGACTACTTCCGGTTCAAGGGGTACAAGCGGCACCCGGTCGGGGTGCAGGTGGTCGCGGCCGAGGTCGGGTCGAAGCTCGACCCGGTGCTGGTGCTGACCGACGCGGCCGGGCAGGTGCTGGCCGAGGGCGGGGCGGTCCTCGGGTTCACCCTCCCGGCCGACGGGGACTACGCCGTCGGCGTCCGCGACCGGGAGTACCGCGGCGGCCCGGACTTCACCTACCGGCTCAACATCGGCAAGGTGCCCGTCATCACCGGCGTGTTCCCGCTCGGGGTCCAGCGAGGCAAGACGACGGCGGTCCGCGTCGGCGGGGTTCACCTCGGGCCGGCCGCGGCCGAGCCGGTGATGGTGGCGGTCCCGGCCGACGCGGTTCCGGGGTCGAAGGTCGCGGTGCCGCTGCCCGGCATGAGGGAGCCGCCGCTCGGCAAGGCCGAGGTGGTGGTGGACGAGTTCCCGGCGGCGGTCGTCGCCCCGGACGGCACCGAGCTGGAGGTGCCGGGAACGGCCGACGGCATCCTGGCGAAGCCGGGCGACGCCCAGACGGTGCGGTTCGCCGCCAAGACGGGCGAGCGGCTGGTCATCGAGACGCACGCCCAGCGGCTCGGGTCGCCGGTCGATCCCGTCATCGAGGTGCTGGATGTCGCGGGCAAGCCGGTCCCGCGGGCCGTCCTGCGGGCGACGGTCAAAATCTACACCACCTTCCGCGACCACGACTCGGCCGGCCCGAACATCCGGTTGGAAACCTGGAACGACCTGGCCATCGACGACCTGATGTACGCGGGCGGCGAGGTGATGAAGATTCTGGCCATGCCCCCGACCCCGGACGACGACTGCCGGTTCTACCAGTCCGGAGGCCGGCGGCTCGGGTTCCTGGACACGACGCCGGTGCAGCACGCCCAGGGGTGCCCGATGTACAAGGTCGAGGTCCACCCGCCGGGGACGACGTTCCCGCCGAACGGGCTGCCGACGTTCCCGCTGGTCTTCCGCAACGACGACGGCGGCCCGGGCTACGGGAAGGACGCGCGGGTGTTCTTCGAGGCCCCGGCCGACGGGGTGTACCAGGTCCGGGTGGCCGACGCCCGCGGGGCCGGCGGCCCGCAGCACGCCTACCGGCTGACGGTCCGCCCGCCGCGGCCGGACTTCGCGGTGAGCGTCGGCCCGGTGTCACCGGGCGTGTGGAAGGGTGGCGGCGTCCCACTCACTGTCACCGCCGACCGGAAGGACGGGTACGACGGCCCGATCGCGGTGAAGCTCGACGGGCTCCCGGCCGGCTTCTCGGCCCCGGAGACGACGATCGAGGCCGGCCAGACGACGACCGCCTTCGCACTGTCCGCGGCGGCCGATGCCGTCGTCTCGCCGAACACCCAGCCGAAGCTGGTGGCCCGGGCGACGATCGGCGGCAAGGAGGTCGTCCGGGAGACGCCGTTGGGGACGCCGAAACTGCTCGACGGCGGCGACATCGTCACGGCGACGAACCTCGCTGCCGTGTCGGTCAAGCCGGGCGGGGAAACCAAGCTCGTCGTGAGCATCGAGCGGAAGGGCGACTTCAAGGGCCGGGTGCCGGTCGAGGTGCGGGGCCTGCCGCACGGGGTCCGGGTGCTGGACATCGGGCTCAACGGCATCCTCTTGACCGAGCGGGACACGACCCGCGAGTTCGTGATCTACGCCGAGCCGTGGGTGCCGCCGGGGGACCACCCGATCGCGGTGGTGGCCAAGTCGGAGCGGAAGGGGACCGACCACGCCGCCAAGTCGGTCCTGCTGACGGTCGGGAAGTAGCCGGGCGCAAAGACGGGGCGGGTTAGCCTCATTGCCGCCCCGAAGGGGCGTCCGGGAATAGCCCGGGGTGGCAACCCCGGGAACCGGGTCCGCATATAAATTCGTAGCCCCGAAGGGGCGACCCGTCCGCGAACACGGTCGCCCCTTCGGGGCTACAGGGCTGTTGGCAAATCATCCACCCGGGGCTTTCGCCCCGGGCTATTCCCGGACGCCCCTTCGGGGCGACGCGACCGGCTCCGTCCCCGACATCTCGACAACAAACGGCTTGTCAGCGGCCAGAACGGAGCGGGCGTGGGCTTGGAGGATGGCGATCAGGTTTAGCGCGGACACCAGCGCCCCGTACTCGTCCTGCTCGTCCGGGGTCAGCGTGCCTTCGCCGTTCTTCTCGGCGAAGTCGTCGAGCTTGGCCTGGGTCGCCGCGTCGGCCCGGAGGGCGGCGGTCCTGGCCGCCACCTCGGGGGTCAGGCAGTCCCGGATCGGGTCGAGCAACCGGCCCAGGGTGGACCGCTCAAGTGTGGCGTTCATAACGGGAGTATACCACCCGGCGGGCGGGGGGCGTCAACCCCCCGCCCGCCGAGACCGCAGGTCACGTCCGGCTCGCACGCCAGCGGCGGGCGTACCCGAGCAGCCCGGCCGCCCCGGCCGCCAGCAGCCCGACGCTCGTCGGCTCCGGCACCGCCGCCGGAGCGACGTAAGCGATGTAGTCGAACTGGTAGCCGTCCGGGTTCCCCGAGGTTGTGAACTTGATGCTCTCGATCAGTGGGTCGCCCTGGTCCGCGGTGATGACCAGATAGCCGTTCCGGAAGGTGAAAGTGAAGCTGAAGTTGGGTAGGGTCGCGGCGGTCAGCTCGATGGGAGCCTCGCCGTTGATCGACAACGAGGTGAGACTGCCGCTCGTACCGGACTCGAACGCGCTGAACCCGATCCCGAGTACCGGGGTGCCGCCGTTGATGAGGATCGAGGCGGACTGCGTGGGGGGGGTGGTGATCCGAAGGAAGTTGCTGCTCGACAAACCCCAGCCGTTGCTTCCCTGCGGGACGACATCGATCACGCCACTGCCGGTGAACGAGAGGACACCCGTCGGGATCGTCGGACCCGTGAAATCCTCGATCATGAGCCCCGCGATGCCCAGATTGGCGTTCATCACGGCGAGTTGCGCGGGCGTGCCACCCAGGTACTCGCTTGCCGCGAAGTCCTGGATGGTGTAGCCCGCGTCGGCGGCGGACGAGCCGGCGACCAGCAGGGCGATCACGAGCAGGCAGCGGCGGGCGGCGGACATGGGCGTTCCTCGGTGCCCGTGCAGACCCACGATGAGAACGTGCCGCTTGCCAGCAAGGGCCGTCCCGGGGTGGGACCGAGGCGCGGTAGCATACCCGGACGGCCCTTGCTGGCAAGCGGCAAATCCGCTCACACAAGAAATTCACACGCCGGACGTGAACAGCCAGCCGGCACGCGATGCGTGCCCTACACGACCTTCCCCTCGACGTCGTCCAGCGACTGAGCCGGGCCGAAGGCAATCGTTGTGTGCCGGTCGAGCGGGTAGCGGTCCAGGAACGCCCGCACGTCGGCCAGCGACACCGCGTCGAACCGGGCCAGCTCGGTGTCCACGTCCCGGTACTCGCCGGTGTACGTCCAGGCGGCCGCGATCGCCTGCATCCGGCCCATCGGCCGCTCGCTCCCCCGCACCACCCGGGACAGGATTTTCGACTTCGCCTGCCGCAACTCGGCCTCGGTAATGCCGTCCCGCTGCACCTCGGCCAGCACCTTCCGGACGACCGCCAGGTTCCCCTCCGCCTCGTCCGGCTCGCAGCTGTACGACGTGTACACGCAGCCGCTGCCGTCGTTCTCGTAGAAGCTGCAATCGGCCGACTCGGCCAGCCCCGGGTCGACCAGCGCCCAGTACAGCCGGCTGCCGCTGTCGTCCCCGACCGCCAGGGCCAGGGTGTCGGCCGCGTACCGCAGCGGCGAGTCGGCCGGCGGCCCGCCCGCCAGGAGCATGACGTGCTCCTGCTGGACCTTCTCCCGGGTCAGGACGTGCAAGCCCCCCACCCCGGCCCACTCGGACCGCTCGGGCCGGCCGGCCTCGACCCGCTCCCACCCGCCGCACGCCTCCGACACCAACTTGACCAGGTGCTCGAAGTCGAGGTTCCCGGCGGCCGAGACGACGATGTTGGTCGGCGAGTACCGGCGGGAGAAGTAGCCGTGCATCTGGTCCCGGGCGAGGGCGGTAATGCTCTCCTTCGACCCGAGGACCGAGTGGCCGAGCGGGTGCGGGCCGTAGTAGATCCGCCGGGCGTGGTCCGACGCCGCCCACCCGGGCTGGTCGTCGTACATCCCGATCTCTTCCAGGATCACCTGCTTCTCGGTGTCGAAGTCCTCCTGCCGCAGGCTCGGGCGGAGGATGTCGGCCAGGATGTCCACCGCCTTCGGCAGGTACTCGGGCAGCACCGCGGCGTAGTAGACGGTGTTCTCCTCGCTGGTGTAGGCGTTGTAGCTGGCCCCGATCCGGTCGAAGTCGAGGTTCACGTCCAGGGCGGTCCGCCGGGGCGTCCCCTTGAACAGCATGTGTTCGAGGAAGTGGGAGACGCCGGACTCCGGGCCGGTCTCGTCCCGGCTGCCGGTCCGGACGAAGAACCCGAGGGCCGCCGACCGGGCCGACGGGCTGGTCTCGGCGATCACCCGCAGGCCGTTCGGGAGCGTGTGCGTGTGGAAGGGCATGCGGGAGGTCCTGTCCGGGCGAACCCCGAGCGTCAGCGAGGGGGTGGAGCCGAAATAACCCCCTCGCTGACGCTCGGGGTTCGCCCGTCGGTCAGGCGTAGCCGCGGAACCAGAACACCCACAGCAGGACGGCCGCCAGCCAGCCGACCACGCCGAGGGTGTACAGGCCCACGAACGGAGCGGCGGTCTCGTCGGCCTCGGCCGGGTCGGCGGGGGCGGGGGTACTCGTCACAGCCGGCTCCACAGGATGGCGGCCGCCCCCAGGGCCCACACCACCACCCCGGCCACGATCACCCACTTGAAGGAGGTCGCGGGCTCGGTCTGGGGTTGTTCGGGTGCGTCGTCCACGGTCACTCCGGCATGGCCAGCGGGTCGGGGCCGAGCGTCACCAGGGTCATCCCCCGGACCGGGTGGCGGCCGAGGTGGGCCAGCACCCCCGCCGGGGTCAGCCCGTCGATGGCGGCCTGGATTTCCTCGAACGGCCGGACCCGGCCGAGGTAGTACCAGTCGGTGGCGATCGCCCCGGCCCGGGCCGAGGTCGACTCCTCCTGCATGATCAGCGACGACTTCAGCCCGGCCTTCACCCGGTCGACCTCGTCGTCGGTCACGCCGTCGGCCAGCCGCCGCAGCTCGCCGACCGTCACGTCCAGGGTCTCCTGGGCCCGCTCGGCCCGGGTCCCGGCGTAGGCGATCATCGTCCCCCGGTCCTTGAACGTCTCGTGGGAGGCGTACACCGAGTAGCACAGCCCCCGCTTCTCCCGCACCTCGGTAAAGAGCCGGCTGCTCATCCCCCCGGACAGGACGCTGGCGGCGGCCCGGGCGGCGTAGTAGTCCGCGTGGCCCAGCGGCACGCTCGGGTAGGCCAGGGCGATCTGCGTCTGGGTGGTGTCCTTGTGCAGGTGCTCGGACCGCGGGGCCGGGGCCGCCGGCGTCACCGCCAGCTCCTCCCCCTTCGCCCAGTCGCCGAACAGCCGCTCGACCTGGGCCTTGAGCGGCTCCCATTCGACGGCCCCGGCGACCGACAGGATGGCCCCGTTCGGCCGGAACAGCCGGCGGTACTGCCGCCGCACGTCTTCGGCCGTCAGCCCCTCGATGTCCTCGGCCCGGCCGCGGCGGTCCTGGTTGAGCGGGTGCGGGTAGTACCGCCGCCGCAATTCGACCATCACCTTCTGCTGCGGGCTGTCCTCCAATCCCTGGATGTCTTGCAACGCCAGCGCCTGGACCGGCTCCAGCTCCTCCTCGGGCAGTCGGGGGCGGCGGAGGATGTCGGCGTACACCTCCAGGCCGGCCGGCAGGTTGCGGGCCAGGGTCGAGCCCCAGAACCGCATGTTCAGGGCGCCGACGCTCTCGTCCCGGTCCAGCCCGAGGTTGTCCAGGGCGAGTGAAAGCTGCCGGCTGTCCCGGTCGCCGGCCCCGCGGGTGATGAGGTCGGCCAGGACGGTCGCCGTCCCGAGCCTCCCCGGCGGGTCGAACGCGCACCCGGCCGGGACCAGGAAGTTCATCGCCGCCGACCGGACGTGGTCCATCCGCTCGGCGAGCAGGACGAGGCCGTTCGGCAGGACGTGCTGGTAGACCTGTTGACCCACGGCGGCCTCGGCGGGGCGGCGGCCGTCCGGCCGCGTCCGGTGCATTCTACGACCCCGGGCCGGCTACGACCCGGCCCCGACCGACTCCCGGGCCGGGACCGCCTTGTAGATCGTCCGCGTGCAGCGGAACCCGAGCCCGCGGTACATCCGCACGGCCGGGGCGTTCTGGGCCGTCACCTCCAGGAACGCCCGCCGGGCCCCGGCCGCCGCGAACCCGGCCAGGGCCTTCACCAAGAGCGCCCGGCCGATCCCCCGGCCCCTGCACTCGGACACCACCCCGACGTTCTGGATTGCCCCGTGTCCGCTCTCGTCGATCACCCCCTGGATGGTGGCTACGCACCCGCCGGCCGGCCACGCCCCGTCGGCCGCCGGGCCGAGGACGAGCCACGTCGCCCGCGGGCAGAACCCCGGCCGGCCGCGGATCGCCCACATCAGGTCCCGGCACCCGATCAGCGACCCCAGCGACGGGAAGACGACCGAGTCCAACTCGTCGGCGAAGCTGAGGGCCTTGACCTCGGCGTGGGTGTCGAGCAGCCGGTCGTGCCACGGGACCCACAGGAACCCGGGCGGCAGCGGCGCCGGGCCGAGCCCCCCGGCCGGCGGGAGGCGGAGGTCGACCTCCATCCGGTACCGCTTGAAGTAGGTGAACTTCCGCATCGGGCACCCACCCGGGCCGGCGGGACAAGCCGCCCCATCGTAACCGCCGGCAGCAGACGGGTCAAAACACCCGTCTTGGCGAGCGGGGGGCGTGAGCCCCCTGATGTGCCGGATCAGGGGGCTCA
>JAIEQO010000572.1 GCA_019747655.1 Gemmataceae bacterium
TACCTGGCCGTAGTGCATGTGGCGATGATCCGGCTGTACCTGAAGCGGGTCGAAGCCGCCTTGTCAGACAGGACCTAGCCGCGCGAAGTGTCCCACCCGGGGGCAGCGGTCGTGACAGGGCGGTATCACGAAAGCGGGTGAGCGAAGGGCTAGTCGGCCGGCTCCGCAAGAGATCTTGCCCCGGCCGCCCGCCCGGCGTAGCGTTCAGCCCATGCCCGCAGACGGACCGGCCCGCCGTTCGGCCCTGCTGAGCTTCCAGTTCGTCGGCCCCGCGATGGCCGGGTCGCTGACGATGGCCCTGGTCTGCGCCCTCGCCCCGCCGGCCGTCCAGCTCGCCGTGCTCGGGGCGCTCGTGAGCATCCTCGGGGGCCTCTTCGTCGCCTACATGGCGCAGGAGGCGGACCGAGACCGGCGGCGGGAGAAGCTGCTGGAAGAGCTCTCGGTCCCGCTCGCCCTCGCGGCCGAGCCCGACCTCTATGCCCAGTACCGGGACGTCTGCCAGGCCCTGCTCGACCTCGCCGCCCGGCCCGACCCGGTCCTCCGCGGGATCGCCGTCCTGAAGCTCGCCTCGGTGGCCGAGCAGATCCGGGCGCTCGCCGCCGGCGAGGTCGTGTTCCCCGCGACCGAGGCGTGGCGGACGGTCTACGAGCAGCTCCTCACGAGCCCCGACATCCGGTCGTACCGGTCGGCCGCCTGGGTCCGCGCGCCGGGCTACTGGGAGGATCCGCCCGGCCGGCAGAGCATGAGGGCCAACTACGACGCCGTCCGCCGCGGGATGCTGATCGAGCGGGTGGTGATCCTCCGCGACGACCTCTGGCCGAGCGGGATGCCGCTGCCCGTAGGAGATGTGCTCGCCTGGGTCGAGGAGCAGCACCGTCACGGGGTGTGGGTCACCCTGGTCCGCGAGTCCCAGCTCGCCGGGGAGCCGGACCTCCTCGTCGATTCGGGCGTGTACGGCGACCGGGCGGTCGGCGTCCAGGAGCTCGACGAGCACGGGCGGACCGTCCGGTTCGTCCTCCGGTTCGACCCGGCGGCCGTCCGGCTGGCCCTCGACCGGTGGGACCGACTCACCCTCTTTGCCGTCTCGTACCAAACTCTACTGGATCGACTTCTGCCGAACGGATAGGATCACGGCGCAAGGGGTTGCGGAGATTCCGGCCGTGACCGACTCCCTCTATCTCGATACCGCCAGACTCGGCCTCATGTCTCCTGGGGCGCGACGGGCCTCTCACGACCTCGCCCGGCTCGCCGGGGCCGAGGGCGGCTCCCCCCGGTTCGACCGGCTCCTCCGGCACGGGGCCGGAGCGTGGCCCGCGGACCTCCGCCGCCGATACCCCGGGCTCGCGGGCTGGCAGGGCGTCGGGCGGCTGAAGGAGTCCCTCCGCACCCTGGCCGGGAGCCCGCCCGACCTGCCCGTCCTCCTCGCGAACCGGTCGGCCGAGCTCGTGCGGCTTGCGGCCCGGCTCCTGTTCCTCCGGTCAAGAACCGTCCTTTCGACCGACCTCGGCTGGCCGGCCTACGACGCGATCCTGGAGTCGGAAGCCCGCCGGGTCGGCCGGACGCTCGCCCGGCTGGCCGTCCGCCGGGCGGTCTTCGAGGACGGCCTGACCCCGGGCCAGCTCGCCGAGTTCGTCGCCGACCAGGCGGTCGCCCGGCGGGGCGACGCCCTCTTCCTCCCGGCCGTGACGAGCGACGGGGTGCGGTTGCCGGTCGAAGCCGTGGTCCGGGCGGTCGAGGCCCGCCGGGAGCTCACCTTCGTCGCGGCGGACGGGGCCCAGGACTTCTGCCACGTCGGCCCGGACCTCGGGCGGGACTACTGCGACCTCTACCTCGCCGGCTGCCACAAGTGGCTCGGGGCGTACCACCCGATGGGGCTCGCCTTCTACGGCCGGCGGCGGACCCGGACGCTCATCGAGGCGACGGTCGCCGGGCTTCTGGGGTCGGGCGAATTGGGCGACCCCCTCCTCCGGTTTTCGGGGCAACTGGAGGCGGGGCGGCTCGACGGCGGGACTGAGACGGTCAGCCTGGCCGGCCTCTTCGCGAGCCAGGCGGCGGCCGACGACGCGGCCGGAGCTTGGACGACCGGCGGGTCCGCCGGCCGGGCCGATAACCACCGGGCCGTGGCCGAGCTGGCCCCGGCTCTCGGCTGGCAACCGGTCCTCCTCGATCCCGGTTTTCGCTCGGGCATCTTGCTCCTCCGGCCCGACCGCCCACACCTTGCGGCGGCCGGCGGCGAGGAGCTCAGGTCCCGCTTCCTGGACGTCGGGCTGGCGCTCACCGCCTACGACGGCGGCACGGTCCGCCTGTCCCTGCCAGACACGCCGCTCGGGTCGGACACGATCAGCGTCGTCCGCTCGGCGCTCGGCCGCGTGGCCGGACCCGCCGACCGCGCCGCGGCGTACGGCCCTAACGGGGGGCGGTGATGACGGAGGCCGACATCCGGGAGCTGCTCTTCGTCCGCGACGCCCCGGAGCGGGCAGACCTCGCGATCGTCTTCGGCCACTCGGACCCCGCCCGTGCGGGCTGCCGCGCCCGGCACGCCGCCCGACTCTACGCGGACGGGTTCGTCCCCCAGCTCCTGCTCTCGGGCGGGCGGTTGCAGGGCCACGGAACCGAAGCCGCGTTCATGGCCGGGGTGGTGGCGGGGCGGGGCGTGCCGCCAGGGGCCGTGCTCCTCGACCACCACGCCCGCACCACGACGCAGAACGTGGCGAACGCCCGGGCGATCTTGGACGCCGACGGGCGAGGGGCCGGCCTCACGGCGGTGCTCCTGGTCTCCTGCCCGTGGCACATGGGCCGGACCCGACTCCTCGCCCGGCGGGCGTTCCCGGCCAGCGTCCGGCTCCTATGCTGCCCGCACGACGACGAGTGTACCGCCGACCGGTGGATCGAGAGCGTCGAGTGCTGCCGGCTAGTCGCCGCGGAGGTGGCGCTCATGACCCGGCTCTTGGGGTTCTGACCTCACACCGTAGTGGGCGCGGCGTCCGATGGAACGGGGATGAACCCTCGTCGCACGGCCGCGGCCGTGGCCATGTTCGGCGAGCTTGACCTCATTGCTCCGCCGGCTCCAGCAACGGGCCACGCGGACGGCGGCGTCGCGGCCCCGCCTTCAGCTCACGCCTTCCGAGGCCCCTTCGAGTCCGCTGACTATGGCGTCCAGGAGATCTGGGTGGCCACCGATGGCCTGCGCCTGATGCGCTCGGCCACCGCTCCGGGTCAACGGTCCGGCAGCCCGCACGGTGCAGGCGGGGAGGCATGAGGAACCGACGCTGACGTTCGCCTGGGCACCGTCGGTCGAGACGCTCGACAACGCGACGTTCGTGCTCGTCGTGCATCCACCGGACGATTGGCTCGTGCTTGAGACGGCGAAACTCGAGCTGCCGGTCGGCCCGCCCTCGTAGGTCGCACCGCTCGCGGCCTGGAGAACGATCCGGTTCGAGTCTTGGTTCACAGTCCATTCGACATTCCCGATGCTGCCGATCGGAACGCCGCACGGGTTGTCCGTGACCGCGATGACGCCGCGGTAGACACCGCCGAAGAACGGCGCATCTGACCCGCCCCCGCCGCCACCTCCGCAGGCAGCGAGAGATAACCCCACTAGCGAAAGAGAAACGGCCGTAATTCTACGCATATACCCCCTGGATGGCGCTTACGAGCGGCTCCACTATCACGAGCGGTTGAGCCCGTCAACTCGCATCGCTGTAGACGCTGGTCCACGGCCCGTGCTTGACGAGGAATACCACCGACCGGTGGACCGAAAGCACCGAGTGTTGCCGGCTCGTCGCTGCGGAGGCAGCGTTCCTGGAACGCCTCGTGCGAGACGACCGCTCGCCCGACCGACTCGGCTCGTGAGACCCCGCCGGACGTCGGTGCGATTCGTGATCAAGGACGGAGATGCGAGCTCGAAGGGGGCGGCGTAGCGGGGCTGTCGCGTCGAACAGGACCGTGGACCGTTGACAGTTCGCCGATTGCCAACGCGCCGATGAGTCACCGTCGCGGGACGTTGGACACCGAATCCCTCCGGCGCTCCCCGCTTTCCTACGAATCTCCACCACCTTCTCCCTGCGATTACTTCGCAGATCGGCCGTCTTACCCGTCTCTTGCCCAGTTTTTTCACGTGTGCTCGGCGAAAGCGCGACGGATCGTCACGGAATTCGCGATTAGGTCGATCCCTTCACGGCAGAAGTAGTACTCGCAGAAGTCGCCCACCATGTTGTTGTCAGGTCGCCCCTGGACGGCTTTCAAGAAGCCGATCGGGACACTATGCGCGTTCGTCGCACTCGGTTTCGGTGTCGCCCACGCCGAAGGCCGGAACGATGATCTGGTGTTCGCCGGCCACTACCTCGTCAAGATCCGACGCGAGACCGAGGGTCTCGTGACGAACCATCGTCACCACCTGAAGACCGTCCGCAAGTTCGGGAAGACGCGCCATCTCATCCGGCGCCGCCGCGCGACTGCGTCTGCAGACGGCCTCGCCGACGCCTCGCGCCGGGTCGAGACGGCCGACGAGTGCCCCGAGATCGAGCGCGATCCGAACGTGCAGTTCTGCGAGCTCGTGCAGGTCGTACAGGCGCAGGCCGTTCCGAACGACCCCTACTATCCGTACCAGTGGGCGCTCAAGAATCAGATCAATCCCGGCATCGACGTCGGCGCCGAGGACGCCTGGGACGTGACGACCGGGTCGTCCGCCGTGACGGTCGCGGTCGTCGATACGGGCATCGACTACGGACACCCGGATCTCCAGAGTAACCTCTGGGTCAACGTCAACGAAGCGGCCGGGGACGGAATCGACAACGACGGGAACGGCATCGTCGATGACGTCTACGGCGCGAACTTCCAGACCGCCGATGCCGCGAACGGGAATCCGATGGACGACCACGGGCACGGCACGTTCTGTGCGGGCGTCATCGGTGCCGCCGGCAACGACGGGCAGGGCATCACCGGGATCAACCAGCACGTCCGTCTCATGGCGGTCAAGTTCCTCCGGAGCGACGGCAGCGGGAGCACGGCGGGGGCGGTGAACGCGATTCGCTACGCGGTCGATCAGGGCGCGCGGGTCATCAATAACTCGTGGGGCAGCGCGTCCTACTCGGCCGCGCTTCAGGACGTCATCGATTACGCGTACGCGAACGGCGTGACCGTCGTCGCCGCGGCCGGCAACAGCGGCACGAACAACGACGAGCGGCCGTTCTTCCCGTCGTCGATGCGGCACGTGATCTCGGTCGGCGCGATCGACAACGCGGGGAGCTTGGCCGGCTTCTCGAACCGCGGGATGTCGGTGCACCTCGCGGCGCCAGGCGTGTCGATCCTCGGCACGTACCTCCACGCCGTGTACGCGAACGTCTTCATGTCCGGCACGTCGATGTCGGCCCCGCAGGTGAGCGGCGTCGTCGGACTGATGCTCGCGGCGAACCCGAGCTTGTCCCCCGATCAGATCGCCCAGATCCTCGTCGCGAACGTAGCACCCCTCGCGTCCCTCACGGGCAGGGTCGCGAGCGGCGGCATGCTGAGGGCAGACGCGAGCGTTCGCGCCGCGCGCGACCTCGCGCTCGGCATCGCGCCCACGCCGCCGGTCGTGACGCCCCCGACTGCGACACCGGGCGTGACGCCCACCCCGAAGCCGAAGAAGGTCGTGAAGAAGAAGCGCTCGAAGCGCGGGCTCAGGCGTCGGCAGGCCGCGCGTGAGCGTCGCGAAGCAGCGAGGCGAGCGGCCAGGTCAAAGCATGCCACGAAACGAAAGTGAAGCCTCGGACCGTCCGATATCGGTAGTTCGAACTCCTGTGCTCTCCCCTTTCGATAATGGCCCGCTCGCCCTCCGCGCTCGCCCAGTCGGGTCTCCCCGTGCAGGAGCGATCCGTCGTGAGATCGCGTCGGCCACGAGCTTGTTTCCTTCCGCCGTGTAGTGCCCGAAGCGCCGGGCCGGAAACAAACCGACGGGATCCCCGGTCGCCAAAAAAGCAGGGACCAGGTCGATTATGGGGACGCCGAGAGACTGAACGGCGTGCAAAACCTTTTCTCGCCAGGGGTGCTCCCAGCCGCGCGAGAATCGCTGAACCGCGGGCAGGTAAACGAAATAGAGCTCGCCGCCCCAGGCGCGGGTTCGGTCACGCGCCTCGCGCAAGATCTTCCCGAACGCAGCCTCGACACGCCGCGGCGAAACGGACGGGTCATAACGGTGCAGCGGCCAGTGATCATCTAAATCAACCAATCCGAGCATCGCGCGGACGTGCCAGAGCTTGAGCACGAGCGGCAGACCGTCGGCCACTTCACTCAACGCTCCGGTGCCGAACCGATGCGACCTCCGTGAAAGCTCCTCGTCAATCTTTCGCTCGACATAGCGCCGCAACGCGGTATCGACCTCAGTTTGGGACGTCATGAGGTGCTGGGTGAACTGTGGGTCCTCGAGGTAACGCAAGAGGACGGGAGCCGCGAGCTCGACACTGAGATCCTCTATGTCGTTGCCTTCGTAGTAGACCCATACGACGCGGTGCGGCTTCAGCGGCAGGACGTACTCGCGCAAGGTGGCAAGCTCGGTCAGTGGGCCGTTGCCGTTCATCCCCAGGTTGAGGAGGCCACCGTCGAATTGGGGACGAAGCACCTCTGCGAAGCTTCGCCCGTCCGGCATGCAAAACCCGTGCGTAAACGAATCTCCGACGAGGACGACAGCCGGGGACGGGAGATACTGCCCCGGGGGGTTCGCGAACCCGTATTCGTCGCTCTCGTAGAGGTAATACTTCCCCCATTCGTTGCAGAAGACCGTCGTGACGTTCCGAATCCCGGAGAGAGGCAACACCGCGGCGCCGTCGATCGATAAGGGGTCGGCGAGAAGGAGATTCGTGTGGACCGACGGGTAGGCCGGAATCCCGCGAGCCCGAAGCGCCATCAAGACCTCGAGCTTACCTCGGGTATCGAAGCCTGACGGCAGGAAAAGCTTGTACCCCCCAACCACCAACGCGATCTCTAGGGCAGTGAGCCCGATCCAAGTTGACAGGAGCGTTAGGGCAACGTCGCCTCGGGCCTCGCGATTCCAAACCAAAGCAACAAGGCTTACGGCAAGGACGACGCAGACCGAAAGAATCGAGAGGACGTACGGGACCAGGGCCCATGCGATGATGGCAGGCCGCCGCACGAGGAAGATCAGTCCCGCGCTGCTACCCGCTACCGCCGCCGCGACCACGGCAGCGCCGGCCAAACTCGCCACTCGCCGCCAGCCGCCTTGACGACCGGACACGTCCCCTCGCTCGCGGGGGCTTGTCCGGGCACACGATGACGAAGCGGCTGCCCTTACGGGGCTCGGACCGCCCACGCACGTCGATGTTGCCGTAGTTCCGAGAGCCGCCGGCTCGTTACGGGGCGGCGAGCGAAAGATGGCCACTGCGTCCACTTCATGCATTCGACACATCCTACAGACGCGACCGGGGCCGTAAGCTGGCGGCGGCGTTGAGGCATCTGGTCTTTTTTTCGCTGAGCTGTTGCATGGTTCCCCCCGTGTGTATTTGGGGAGAGCCCCGGCGGTGAACACACCACAGCGGCTTCGCCGCGTTCATGACCCGAGTCATGCCCGCGGAGGGCTTCCCCAAAGTCCGTCCCGGGCCGGATGACGTTCCAGTCCGGAGCCTACTCCTCAGCCGATGCACCCCCCGGCCGGGGGCAGAGGTGACTCGTTTTCGGCGCGGTGGTAACGTCGCCCGGCACATCTGTCGGTCTTTCCCCATCCGTCCCGTGGTAACGAGTTCGACAGCCCCGCCACCCCTCGCCCGGCGAGGAGCGGCGGAGAGCTGCTCTTGGAGGTTCCAAGTAGGGTTTTCTTCGCCGTCCTGCTTCGGGGAACAACGTCATGTTGTTCGACAAGCTGTGCGGCATCGTCGAACGGCCGGCCGCCCTCTACGCGCCCGTCCGTGGCGAACGCTTCCCGCCCGCGCTGACCGTCGAGTTACTGAAGGTGCGTCGGGTGGCGGAGGAGGCGAGCATTTTCGAGTTCCCGGTCACCCCCCACGACGTCGATTTTCGTGAGGACGTGATCCGGGAGAACCGGGAACTCCTCGGCGACCGGTTCTGCCTCCCGTTCCGGACCGTGGCCGTCGAGGACAAGGCGTCCTGCGTGATCCTCCAGGACACCGTCCCGAACGCGAAAGGACTCGCCCCGGAGCGGTTCTTCGTGGAGATCTACCCGGTGTTCGCGAACGAGGAGCACTACATCCGGCGGGACCGGTCCTGGGAGTTCCAACTCCTCCGGATGCTCGATACCCCCGAGGACGCGATGAAGGTCGTCTGGGGAACCCTCTCGGACTTGCGGTACGAGGACTACCGCCTCCCCCGCGCGCCGGTCCAATACGGCTGCGGGGGCGCCATGATGGCGACGAAGAAGGGGGTCTTCCATTACGCCCTCGGTGAGGCCGCCAGGGACGACGTGAAGCACGCCCTGGACAACGTGCGGATCGGGATCGAGGAGTTGGCCTACGCGAACATGCCGTCCCGCTGGGTGGTCGAGATCCTGACCGCCCAGTCCCGCGAGGCGGCGAAGGCGGGGCGGCTCCGGCGGGCGCACCAGCGGCCGCGGTTCACGACCCTCACCCCGGACGAACTCCGTAAGCTGTTCGGCCGGGAGGACGACCGCGAGCGGAAGTCGCCCGTCGCCCACCAGCGCCGCGGCCACTGGCGGCTGCTGCAAAGCGAGCGGTTCGCCAAGTCCGGGCTGAAAGGCCGGCACCTCTGGATCGAGGCCACGTGGGTCGGCGAGACGGAGGCGGTCGTCGGCAACAAGAAGTACATCGTCCGGACCGACCTCTGACCGGTCGGATCGGCGCTGACGCTCCCCGAGACCAACGTGGGGCAGTACGGCGGCGCAGGTTCTCTTCACTCAGGTGCATGAAGAGCAGCTCTCGCCGTCCGTAACCGGCGCAGTAGGTGATCCGGCTCGCCAGTCCTATCGCCGGACTTTCCGCCTTGCCTCTCCCCGCTCCCTCTCGGTGTACTCCGCCCGAACTCGACCTAGCCTTACCCTCTACCGGCGTGTAACGCCGAGCGTGGAAGAACACTTTTCGTCACGCCTCCCGGCCCTCCTCCGGCCGCTCCGCGGAGCGAACGGCACGCCAGGGAAACGGCACCCCTGTCATGCCGTTCGCCGCGCTCCGCGGCCTCCGGCAGTCCGAGTCGGCGGGAACAGTGGTCGCCGCTTCGCGGCGGCCTTGTTTTTTCGCTGCGCTCATCCCCCTGACGGGAGGGGAGCGGTGTGTCTGGTCACGGGGCGAAGACACGCCCGCTCCCCTCCCGCCAGGGGGAACGCCCTGGGGAGGGGGTGGGCGAAACCACGGAGGATAGACATGGAACTCGATCGATACGCCACCATCCAGCAGACGACCCGCCACCCCGAGAAGACGACCGAAGTCTACCGGTTCATCTCGACGAAGGAGGTGCTCGGAGCCTTCGCCGACCTCGGGTGGTTCCCGACCCGCGTCCGGGAGGCCGGGGTGCGAAAGCCCGAGAACCGCGGCTACCAGGGCCACATGGTGTGGCTCGACAACCCGACCTTCCACGCCCGTGAGGTCGGCGTCGGGGACGCGACCGGGCAGATCGTCCTTAAGACCGCGCACAACGGGCAGTCGTCCTTCCACCTGCACGCCGGGCTCCTCGAGAAGGTGTGCTCAAACGGGCTCGTCGTCCACCGGGACGAGCGGGTGTCGATCCCGCACCTCGGGTACGCCCCGTGGATGGTGGAAGTCGCGTCCCGCGAGGTGTGCCGCCTCTTCCGCGGGGCGTTCGAGGAGCGGGAGCGGTGGCAGCGCATTCACCTGGAGCGGGACGCCCAACTCGCCTTCGCCGACGTGGCGATCGGCCTGCGGTTCGACCGCGCGGCCGTCGAGGTGGACCCGCGGGATCTCCTCACCCCGCGGCGGTGGCAGCAGGCGGAGCCGACCCTCTGGAACGTGTTCAACACGGTGCAGGAGAACATCATCCGGGGCGGGGTGCGGCAGCGGCCGCCGCATCGGAAGAGCTTCCGGAGCCGGGCCGTCCGGGACATCGACGAGGACGTGCGGATCAACCGGGAGCTCTGGCGGATCGCTGGTGAACTGGAGCGTGCGCTCAACTGATGGTGCGGGCCGGGCCGTCTGTCGGCCCGGCCCGGCTTTCTCGAGGAAACAGGGCGGCAACCGAAGTTTTCTCCACCGTCGCCGGATCGACCGACCCGGCTCGCCCATCGGCCGCGGCCCCCGTGTTCGACTCACGTCCGGGAAGCGGGTAGACTCGGGCGGCGGTCCCCGATGCAACCGAGCGACGGACGAAACGAGAGCCCACTGAACCAGACGGTCCGAGTCGAAACGGCCCCGGGACGGGCGCGCCCGGAGCGGCTGGTCGAGGTGGCCACTCCGCTCGATGAATTGAGCGTCGCCGGGTCCCTCGCGGAACTCGACCGCCACGAAAGCAGTCCGGGGTACGCGGCCCCCGCCGGGTTCGCCCGCGAGGTGCTCGGGCGCCTCGGCGAGGCGCTCGCGCGGATCGAGGTCAGCGCGGGGCTGCTGCGGATGACCGTCGCTTCCGCGGGGGAAGCGGAGTCGTGCCGGATCGCCCTTTCGCTCGCCCTCGAAGGAAACTCCCCGACGAGCATCGGCGGACTGCTCGACGAGGCGGACGCGCACTTCGCGAAGTTCCAGGCGCGGGCCGAACTGCTCGCGGCCGCGGTGCTCGACGACCTGGCCGGCGACGGCCTGATGGGCATACCGGCCGCGGACCGAGGCGCGGTGATCGCGCGGCTCCGCCACACGCTCCTCCAAAGTAACTGCCGGGTCGTCTGCCCTCACTGCGCGAGCCCCTCGCTCCCCTACTTCCTCCCCCACACCGCCGAGGGCACAGTGCAGCTGCAACACAAGCAGACGAACCCGGTGGCGCACGCCGTTTTCGGCTCCCGCGTCGGCACCGACTTTCCCAGACTGCAACTCGCCCGCCTTTCCGGCGAGACCGCCGCCGAGTCGGGTGGCTGACCGCGACGCCCGCCGTCCGACGCGAACGCCCCCGGTGATGCCGTCCCGGCGGTTAGTTGAGCAGCCCGTTCAACTCGGCGAGCACCTCGCGCAGCCGGCCGAGTCCGCCGACCTTGTCCGCGACGAGTACCACTTTCTCCACCTCGGCCGTGAGCGAAGAAAGTCCGCCGCTCTTCGCCGCGATCTCCTTCACCGCTCGGAGTTCCGCCGCGGTGATCGGCCCTTGACCCGCCTCGGCAGGCCGCCCGACCGGGCGGGCCTTTCGCGCCGTGACGGGGGAACACTTCTCGCCGAACTCCTTCTCGTACGCCGCCGCGATCTCCTTCGCCGTCGCCCGGGGTGACGCGGCCCAGAGCACCGCGCACCGCTCCGCCCTGCTCGCCGGTGTTGTCACGGGAACTGGCCTCGCCTTGCGCCGAATCGGGGGTAGGATACTCCCATTGTAACCGCTGCTTTCAGCAGCGGTTTGCCTGTCCGGATGCACGGAGTAGGAACACGCGAGGCCGCTTTCCGATCCCCATTCCTACCTCCGACTCCTCGCATCTCTCGGTGCGGGCAGTGGTTTCGAGTGCCGCCCCGTCCCCGGTGTGCAACCTCGGAAGGGGGAGACACTCCGGTCCGAAGCGAGTCGAAAAAATGCCGGACCCGCGCCTTGACACGAAGCTCGACCCGATTGCCGAGCCGCACGTTCTTGACCCGTGCCAGCCGCTCAATGCGGTGCTCCGGAGCTACGACGCGCTCGGACTCGAAGCCTACGCGAACCTCGAACAGGCCCTCACGATCGTCGCCGGCGATCGGTTCCACAAGATGGCCAAGGCCGAAAGAACCACCTTCATCGCGAAGCTTCGTGAGCTGCTCCTCAAGAGCAACTGGCGACTCGTCTGCCCGGAATGCGGTGAGCCGTCCCTTCCCTATTTCCTTCAGCACACCAAGCAGGGCACCGTCCAACTTCAGCACAAGCACGCGACGCCCCCGGCCCACGTCGTCTACGGGACCAGGGACCAGAAGATCACCTTCCCCATCTTGACGCTTGTTCAGGTCGAGACTTCTGACGCGGAAAAATGATGGTGCGCCTTGACCGCGAGCGATTGCCCGCTACCATTATTGTAACCTTTGCTTTCAAAGCGATGGTTACAAGAGAGCGGGCGGTCCGCTCTTTCCTCCTGCCCCGGATTGTAAGCGAGGCTTTCAATCGTGGCGTCGGACGGCACAAGCCTGGTCGCCGACATCCTGGCCACGAAGGTCCGCTGCGCCCTCGGGGAGCAGCTCGACGAATGGGCGTCTGAATCAACCCTCGACCGAATGGTCAGCGCGGGGCTTCTCGCGAAGATCCCGGCGCTCGTCCGCTACCCGCTCCTCAAGATCGAGGAGCCGCTCGACGTCTGGCTCCCCGACGACCACCCATCGTGGCGGGGCGACCCCGAGAAGCTCGCCTACCAGGCCCAGAGCCGGTGGCGGGATCTCGGGACGAAACTCGCGACCGCGTTCGTCGCGACGCCCAAGCTTGCCCGGCGCACCGGAGGAGTGGCGACAGGAGAGATCCGTCAGCCGCTTCAGGTGACGCACGATGTCCACCTGCTCGAGTGCTGGCGGGCGTTGAGCGCGGAAGCGCGAGACGCCTGGGAAGGCGAGGACCATCTCCGCGCAAACGGCTGGGGCCGCCGGCGAAAAGTTCCCGACGCCCTGACGACGATCGACGGACAGCGCTTTGCGATCGAGTTCGCGGGCGCGTACGACGCGGACCGGGTCCGGGAGTTTCAGGACTGGTGCCTGCGCGAGCGGCTCCCCTACGTGCTCTTTTGAGGTTCACCATGATTGCTGACGAAACCCAAGAGCACGGGCTCATGACGATTTCGATCTACGCCCGCGCTCATCCCGGGGTCACGCGGAAAGCTCACGAGAAAGCCTTCGCGAGAGAGGTTGACCAGGGGCGCATCAAGGCTTACGCCCTCCGCGGGCGCGAGCACTACTACATCCTGACGGGTCGGGAGTGTAAAGCTCGGGGCCTTCATCGAAAACGCTCTCGGCCGTACGGCGCCCAAGCTCTCGTCACGCATATGGGCTACCTGCTGTATGCGGTCGAGAAGGGCGTCTCTCGTCTGACCCATGCCGAGGTCGCAGAGCGAACGCCAGAGCTTCTCGTCCCCGGCCTTTCGGCCGACCGGTACGTGCTGCTCGACGACGGCAAAACGCTCGGGCTTCTCCTCGTCGATTGCGGTTCGGATGTCCGCCACATCGCACGGAAAGTCAAGGCGCAAGTCGAGCGTCGCCGCCAGGCGAGCGAGGAATGGCGAGAGATAATTCGCCTCCGCGCCTTCCGCGTCCTCGTGATCGTGGCCCACCAGCAAAAGGCAAAGCGCTTACGAAGGCACTTGAACAACTGGGGCGGCGAGTTCGAGGTCGTCGTGTTCGAGGAGATGGAGGGGCTCATCATGGAGAACACGAGATGAACTACCTCGACCTCTTCGTCGCGCTGAAGTACGCGGCCGACCACCCGGAAGAGAACGTGTGGACCGACTGGGACAAGTCGGGCATCGATTACCAGGCGCTCCCCGCCCTCGAAGGTTCGGGGCTCGAACCGTACTTTCGCCACACGAGCATGCAGGGTGCGCCGATCTCGGACGACACCGAGATCCCGTTCCTTCTCTTTCTGCTCTTTCTGGTCCTCTCGTTCTTTCAGCCGTGGGAGGCGCTCGAGCGGCAAGGCGCGCTAGCGCTTCAAGTAATCAAGGCCCAGGGGCGACCACGGATCAACTCGCCCTCGTGGGAGGAGATGGTGGCCCTTCTCGAAAAGGAGCGTTCCCGTGCGTGATATCGACCATGCCCTCTACGTCGGTCGGGCCGCTGAAACCGGCGAGGCGGTCTTCTGGGACATGCGCCAACTGACCCACACGAACATCGCGGGACCGACCGGCTCGCGAAAGTCGAGTGGGTTGATTCTCGGGCTTCTCCGCCAAATCGTGAAGCGAAGGACGCACACCGTCCGCTACCTCGACCTAAACGGCGACGAGGCGATGGACCGCTCGCTCGACTGGCTCGGGGAAACCGAGGGCATCCCGGTCAAGACGTTCACGACCGAGCCGAGAAAGCCGACCGTGATCTACAACCCGCTCCGCCAGCGGCATCGGGAGAACCTCTCGCTCACCGAGAGTGCCGAGATCGATATCGCAGGGTTCGGCTCGGATCACGGAGACGAGTACGGGAAGCGGCACTTCGCCTCGATGGACAAGCAGGTCTTCACCCGCGGGCTCGAAAAGTGGACGCCGACGAGCTACGCCGAACTCCACGAACGCCTCCTCGCCCCCGGCGCGCAGCGGGACCTGAAGCTCCCCGATAAGGTCTGGGACCACTCGACTCAAGTGCGGGCGGACATCGAGGACCGGGCAAAGCTCATCGCCATGAACGCCGGACCGGAAGACGTCCCGCCGTCCGTGTGGGGCGGGCGCCTCGAACTTTCGGACGGCATCGAGCGACCGGAAATCAACATCGCGGTGTTGCCCACGATGACGCAAGGAATGACGAACCGCGGCGTCGCGCGGGGGCTGGTCCAAGACGTCATCGCGGCGCGGCGGATTCATCCCGGGCCGATGCTGCCCGAGATCCTGGTCATCGACGACGGCGGCGGGATCATGACCGGAAGCCTCTCGACGATCTTCTCGCAGTGCCGAAAGTACGGGGTCACGATCATCTACGCCCACCAGACGCTCTCGCAGCTCCGGACCAGGACGCATGACTATGCGGGGGAGGTGCTGGGGAACTCGCACTCCCTTGCATACTTCGGCCCCTTTACGGACAAGGACGCGGCGGAGCTCGCGTCGCGGCTTTCGGGCGAACGCTTGAAGGACTTCGGCGGCAGGGACGGCCAGGGCCGCGCCCTTTCGCGCGAGGCGCTCGTGCCACGCTACGGCGTGGAGGAACTGCTCGGCGTCGGACGAGTCCCCGGACGCGCGGTCATGCATGTCCAGCCCGGTACCGGTCTCGCGCAGTTCAAGCACGCAATCATCGTCGATGTGCCCTTCACGATGAGCGAGGAGAAGCACCAAGAGATCCTCGCCCGCCCCTGGCCCGGAAAACCGGAGGAGACAATCGTCGCAGCCGAATACAAGAAGCCCGAAGGACCAAAGAAGCCCTCGCCCGAGGAGCGAGAGCAGAACCCGATCCTCAAAAAGCTCAAGCGGGCCAAATGACCACACCCTGTGTGTGATGCGTCCGAATGGAGATTCATGCTCCAAGCGCTAGGACTCTAACAGACCGCGCACGAACGAGCTTTACCGCCCAAGACGAGACAACACGGAACGGCACGTCAGTGTCGTGCCCTGTTGTACTGGAGTTCGCTTAACCAGCAACCACGGAGGAGCAAATGGAAAAGCAACTACTCGTCTCGATCGGCAGGAGCAAGTTCACCTTCAGTCTCGAACTGGAGGACTCCGCAGTCGCACTTCCCTCGGGTTTTTTCACGATCCCCCTGGTCCTGTCTGACAAGCCCCGAAAATGCCTTGGAAAACGCGGGGAAACGGGGCTTGTCAGACAGGACCTAAGGATCGGAAACGACATCCGAGTCTCGAACGTGACTGCGAAGGACAGGTTGTCAGCGAGGTTTCTTCGGCCGGGAATTTTCTCAGCCGCAGGATTCGTCACGACCATCGGGCTGTGGCGGATGTTTCACTGACCAATCTGTCTGTCTGTGTGGGGGAGACGACATGGAGGCTCGCCTCCCCCTTTTTCGCGACGGTATTGCTCTCCTGACGTGTGCTGCCCTGGCCGCTCTGCGGAGCTGCGACGGCAGTACCAACGACAACACGGAGAGCAACCATGAAAAGGATTCGACTCATGCTTGTGAGCAGCGACAGGACCGTCACGAAAAAGTACGACCTCGCAATCGAGCAGGAAGACGGGAGCGAGTGGGAGGGTGGCCCGAACGACCACGTCGAACTGTTCCTGCAAGGCGACGCAGTAATGCGTCTCTACGTGAGGAACGGCAAGCTGATGGCCGACGAGGACATCGCGGATGTCATCGAGTGGATCTACCGGCGCTACGTTCCCGAGGTGCTGCTACTCGAGGAGCTCCTGGCGACCGAGGGCGATCCGGTCCACTGACACCTGGGGGCGAGCACTTTGCTCGCCCCCTCTCTAACCCCGAGGTGACCGATGGACAACCACGAAAAGTACCTGGAGGAGCAGAGGGAGCGGGAAGCGGAGCAACAGCGCATCGCCGCCGCGGCCACGGAGCAGGCTCGGCGCGACCAGCAGGCGAAGGAGGCCCGCGAGGCGATGGAGAGGGCGATGCAGAACCAGGCGAAGCCGCTCGGTTCGTGAAAGCAAAAAACCCCGCCGGGAGCAAACCGGCGGGGTCCAACGAACACGGAGGCGGTCCAATGGAAAGACCACCTTCGAGGAGGGTACCACATGCCGCGAGCACTTGACCAGCGCTACGTGCCGACGGACCTCCGGAGCCAGGTCCTCTACTTCCTGTGGTCGATCGGGTTCGACAAGGAGGGGGAGCGCGACCTCATGGCCACGATCATCATGAACGCGCTCAGGGAGCAGCAGGCGCGACGCACCAACGGCTCCTCAACGAACTGACCCAGCGGCCCGCCGTGCTCTCGATCATCGCCCCGTCCCTACGCGAGCGGACGCAGAAGAGGCCCGAGCAGGAGTAACGCTAATGTGGTGGCCGTTCGGAAGAATGCCGCGGCGTCCTAGCGCGGGAGTCGCCGCCTGCGCGCTCACCCGGTTCGGCCACTGCCTCCGCACGGTCGAGCGAGGGGACCGTTCGCCGGAAGCGAAAAGCGAGCTCATCACGTCGATTCGGCAGGCGCTCGAGATGATGCTCGGGCGCGCGCCGACCGGCGACGAGGTCCGGGAGGTCTACGACCCGGATTATGTGCATCCGCCCTTCGAGCCCCGACACGATCCCGACCTCCCCTTTTGAATCCCGAGGCCGGAGCCTCCGTGCCCCGGACCCCGGACTCGCGCGGAAAGAGCGAGCGCGATCGATCCTACAGAGCGCCCCGCGCGACGACCAGATCGACCCCCGGACGGCCTGGGCTGGTGGACAATGAACACGACGAGCACCGCGGCCGGCGACTTCATCCGCGTGTCGGCCGCGAAGGCAAAATACTTCGGCGGGGCGATGTCCCTTCGCTGGTGGTACAAGCAGATCGAGACAGGCCGATTGCCGCACCACCGGGCCGGTGCCACCGTGCTCCTCCGCCCGGCCGACGTCGAGGCGTTCGTCGCCGAGACGTACCGGGACAAGGGCGCGGCCGACGAAGAGCCCGAGCCACCCGCGCCGGTGCCGGTGTCGAAGTCCCGGTCAACACCCCGCCGCGGCGGCCTTCGGTTCTTCGGTTCCGAATCCCGCCATGACTGACACCATCATGGCCCGCACGCGGTCCTTATCGACCATGATGTGCCCGTAGTGCCGCTCGATCATCGAGACGGACGTGCCGATCAGATCCGCAAGCACTTTGATCGACCCGCCGGAGAGGAGCCAGTTCGTCGCATAGGTGTGACGGAACCCGTAGGCGGTCGGGGGCGGCGAGATCTCGAGCCGCTTCGCGTACCACCGGAGGTTTACCGAAACCGCCTCCTGACACCACCGGCGGCCGTGGCGGGACTGGAAGACGGGGCCGCTCGGATGCTCCTTGATGCGCCGCTCGACGATCTCCGCGAGTTCGTCCGTGAGGAAGACGACGCGGTCCTTCCCGCTCTTTCTCGCGTTCTTCCACGCGAAGTCTTCCGGCCCCGGGTGGCCCGGGTAGACCACGCACTTCTCCTTCGGCCGGTAGTAGCGGGCCTCGACGTGGTACGCCTCACTCGGCCGACAGCCGGTGCCGTGGAGGAACCGGAGCAGGTCGGCGAACCCGTGGTTCGTCGCGCCGACCCGCTCGATGAGCTTCTTCCAGACGGCGTGGATGATGTACGCCTCCTGACCCCGTGAGCGCTTTCGGCCCCGGACCACCACGGCCTTCGGGTTCTGGAGGCAGTGCCCCGAGATGAGGCCCTGCCCCTTCGCCCAGTTGAACGCCGCGACGAGGGTCCGAAGGGCGATGTTCTGGTAGGTCGGCCCCCACTTTACGGCCTTGTGCTTCTTCGTCGCCCGAGGCTTCGCCATCTTCGCGAGCCAGTTCGTGACATGGACGGGCTTCAGTTGGGCGAAGGTCTTGCCGCCGAACTCCTCGACCGCCGACGTGCAGGTCTGGAGGAGGATCTCGAGAGTCCGGTCCTGCCCGTTCCGTTCGAGGTGCTGGCCGTAGAGATCGACCACGACCCGGACCGTGTTTGCTTGGTCCGCGGTGTCGGCCGTCTGGACCTGCATTAGCTCGCCGAACTTTCGGAGTGCGGCGAGGTAGGTCGGGCCCTTCGGGGCGTCGTCCGGGCCGTCGGCTAGGCGGTAGCGCTGGCCCTCGAAGGTGGTGAAGTACGCCCCTTTGCTCGCGAAGTAGCGGACGCTCGACTTCCGTCCCATGACCACGCTCCCCACCCCGAGGCGACGCGATCATTCTACAGTTCTGTACCCGATTCTGTACTCTAATTCCGAAGAAACTTGGAAAACACGTGAAAAACGCGATCTACTTCCCGATGCAGAAGCGGGAGAAGATGCGGTCCAGGAGGTCCGGGGTGTAGACGGCCCCGACGAGTTCGCCGAGCTGGTCGAGGGCGGCCCGCAAACTGGCCGCGGCTAGTTCGGGGGGGTCGTCGAGCAGCACCTGCCGGTGCGCCTCCTGCAAGTCCCGGGTGCAGGCGTCGAGGTGGTGCCGGCACCGGCTCTGGCTCGGGGCCAGCGGCGGCCGGGCCAGCGACACGACGGCCGCGGTCAGGGCGGCCCGGAGCGCGTTCGCCCCGCCGGGGGTTAGCACACTCGCCGCGACCACCCCGGCCGACGGGCCGCTCGCCAGGTCATCCTTCGTCCGCACCTTGACCACCGCCGCCCCGGTCTCCCCCAGTCGCGCCTCGTCGGCCGGGTCGAAACCGACCCCCGGCTCGGCACACCAGACGACCACGTCGGCCCCGCCGGCCTGCTCACGGCCGAGCCGCTGGGCCTGGCCGGCGATCCCGTCCGCGGCCTCGTCCCAGCCGGCCGTGTCCACCAGCTCGACCGGCACCCCGCCGAGGTCGAACCGCTTGGTCAGGTAGTCCCGGGTGGTCCCGGCCTTCTCGCTCACCAGGGCGTCCGGCCCGCCGCCGAGGGCGTTGAACAGGCTGCTCTTGCCGGCGTTCGGGAGGCCGACCAGCGCCACCCGGACCGGCCGGCCGCTGACGGTGCGGGAGTCGAGTTGCCGTCGGACGTTCGCCAGCCGGGCCAGAGCGGCCGCCAGCCGGGTGAGGGCCTCGGCCTTGCCCACGAACTCGATGTCCTCGTCGGCGAAGTCGAGGGCGGCCTCGGTGTCGGCCAGCAGGTTCAGCAGATCGTCGCGGACCTGGTGGAGGGGCCCTGACACCCCGCCGGCGAGTTGGGCCAGGGCCGGCCGCAGGTCGGCGTCGGTCCCGGCCGCGATGACCGCGTGGACGGCCTCGGCCCGGGGCAGGTCGAGCTTCCCGGCCAGGAACGCCCGGAGGGTGAACTCGCCCGGGTTGGCCGGCCGGGCCCCGGCCGCGAGCAGGTCGGCGACCAGCCGCTCGACCAGCGGCGGCGACCCGATCGTATGCAGCTCGCACAGGTCCTGGCCGGTGTACGACCGCGGCCCGGGGAAGACGTACAGGTCGGCCGGCAACGGGGAGTGGACGCCGGACAGGCGGAGGGAGCCGGGGACGAGGTGACGTGGTGAGACCCCACCCCCCGTCCCCCTCCCCCGCGGGGGGAGGGGGTGACTTGCCCCCCCTCCCCCCGCGGGGGAGGGGGACGGGGGGTGGGGTCCGGTTACAGCTGCCTCGAAAACCGCCCCGACGACTTCCCGGGCCTTCGGCCCGCTGACGCGGACGATCGCCCGGGTCCCGGGGCCGGGGGCCGACGACACGGCCGCGATCGTGTCGTCCGGGTGCGGCACGCCGGCCGTCTCGAACCCCACGGTCAGTCCCCGGGCCAGAGGTAGAACGGGAGGACCGACAGCCAGACCATCCCGCTGAACGCCATCAGCCCGCCGACCAGCAGGTCGAACCGGCCCTTGCCGGACAGCTCGCCCCGGCCGAACGCCGCGTTCAGGAACAGGTACACCGCGTACGCCGCGACCGGCGGGAGCATGAGCCCGAGCATCCCGACGAACACCAGCCGGCGGGCGTAGTCCTCCCGACCCCCGGGCTCCGGCGGCGGGGGTGGCGGCGGGTCGTCCGGCACGGCCGCCGACTCGGGCTCGGGCTCCGGGGCGACCGCCTCTTCGGCCGGTGGCTCGGGGTCGGCGGCACCCAGGCCCTCGCCCCGCCGGCCGAACGACCGCTCCAACTCGGCCACCGCCCGCTCGGCGTCCTCCTCCCAGACCTGCACCTTGACCCCGCCCACGGCCCCGGACAGCAGCCAGTCCATCGCCACCAGCGACTCGTCGGCCACGACCGCCTTGATCCCGGCATCCTCCAGCGCGTTCTGGGCCAGCCGGGCCTGGGCCGGCTGGTCGAACGTGGCGATCGTCACCAGCCTCTGGCCCATCCGGCACCCCCGCGGCGGTCGGCCCGGGTTTCGGTACACCAGCATCATACCCGCCCCGCCGGGGTGACGACAGGAGCCGCGATGACCCCCGCCGAGAGCTACGCCGAACTCGTCCGCCGGTCGAAGGAGCTGGGCGTCCTGAACTCCTGCGCCGGCGTCCTCGGGTGGGACCAGCAGACCTACATGCCGCCGGCCGGGGCCGCCCTCCGCGGCGAGCAGATGGCCTTTCTGGCGGCCCTGGCCCACCAGATGTTCACCGACCCGAAGGTCGGCGAGCTGCTCGCGGCCGTCGAGGGATCGGACCTGGTTCGGGACCCCGAATCGGACGCGGCCGCCAACGTCCGGGAACTCCGCCGGGCCTTCGACCGGGCCACCAAGCTGCCCCAAGCCCTCGTCGAGGAGCTGGCCCGGGTGACGACCGCCGCCCAGCAAGCCTGGCAGGCGGCCAAGCCCAAGAGCGACTTCGCCGGCTTCCGCCCCCACCTGGAGAAGGTCATCAAGCTGAAGCGGGAGGAGGCCGCCGCCGTCGGCTACCAGGGCCACCCGTACAACGCCCTCCTGGACGAGTACGAGCCCGGGGCCACGGCCGAAGAGTTGAAAGGCGTCTTCGCCGGGCTGACCGCCGAACTCGCCCCCCTGGTGAAGGGCATCACCGACTCCCCCAAGAAGCCCGACCGCTCCGTCCTCGAACGGGACTACCCGGTCGACCGGCAGAAGGTGTTCGCCGAGGCCGCGGCCGCGGCCTTCGGGTTCGACTTCAACGCCGGCCGGCTCGACACCACCGCCCACCCGTTCTGCTCCGGGTTCGGCCCCGGCGACTGCCGCATCACCACCCGCTACAACCCCCGGTTCTTCAGCGAAGCCTTCTTCGGTGTCCTCCACGAGACCGGCCACGCCCTCTACGAGCAGAACCTCCCGGCCGACCACTTCGGCACGCCCCTCGGCCAAGCCTGCTCGCTCGGCATCCACGAGTCGCAGTCGCGGCTGTGGGAGAACCAGGTCGGCCGGGGCCGGCCGTTCTGGGACCACTTCTACCCCCGCCTCCGCCAGACCTTCCCGGCGGCCCTGGCCGACGTGACCCCCGACGCCTTCGTGTTCGCGGTCAACGACGTCCGGCCGTCGCTCATCCGGGTCGAGGCCGACGAGGCGACGTACAACCTGCACGTCGCCCTCCGGTTCGAGCTGGAGCTGGGGCTGGTCTCCGGCGACCTCCCGGTGGCCGACCTGCCGGGGGCGTGGAACGACCGGTTCAGGTCCCTGCTCGGGCTGGAGGTGCCGGACCACGCCCGGGGCTGCCTCCAGGACATCCACTGGAGCTTCGGCGGGGTCGGGTACTTCCCGACGTACACCCTCGGCAACCTGTACGCGGCCCAGCTCATGGACGCGGCCCGGCGGGACCTGCCGGGGCTGGACGACGACTTCCGGCGGGGGGAGTTCGGCCGGCTGCGGGGGTGGCTGTCGGACAAGGTGTACCGGCACGGGCAGCACCACCGGGCCGGCGAGCTGTGCCGGCGGGCGACCGGCCAGCCGCTGAGCCCGCAACCGTTTCTGGCGTACCTGCGGGGCAAGTACGGGCCCTTGTACGGGGTCGGGTAGTAGCCCCCTCCCCCCCCCCTCTGTTTTTTGCACCCGGGGGGCGGGCGTCGGAAACCTTCCGATTCCCAGGGTTTGCCCGCGATCCGCCCGCCGCCGGGGCCCGACCACCCGGTCACGGTCGGCCGTCCGGACGGCCGGAACTGCTGTCCCCGTCGGGGGTTCGGCGATCACCCCTCCGTTGCCGTACCCGGCAACGGACGGACCGGTCCCCGGCGTCGGCGTTCGGTCGGCTCGTCGGGCGGTGCGGTTCATGGTCCGTCCCCCGCGGGCAGGAAAACTAAACACATGAACAGTAACAGACTGGGTGGCCGAGTTCAACCCCGGTTGCAGTAGAATTGTGTACGGATGTGCGCATTATGGGCGGTCGAGAAGCCGGCCCGTTACCAGCCGTGTCGGCCCGGCCCGCCGGTTACTTCTTCGGCGGCCCCTCGTAGGGCGGCGGGGCCGGCTTGAAGGCGTTCGACTCCAGCACCGACAGCACCTGCTTTCTCGCCTCCTCGCTCCGCAGGCCGGCGGCGTACGCCCGGATGCGGGCGGCCGCCACCTCCGGCCCGGCCCCGCCGGCGGCGTAGATGTCGATCAGGCACTGCACGGCGTTCAGCCGGCGGGCCTTGATCTCGTCGTCCTCGGACACCACCGGCAGCTGCTCGAGCAGGACCGGGACGGCCGGCAGCCCGATCTGCACCAGCATCGCGTGGACCGGCCGGCCGCTCGTACCGACGACGGCGAACTCCCGCCCCCGGAAGCGGTCGGACTTGAGGCCGCCGAAGCGGATGAGGTGGCGGGCGATTTCTTTGAGGTCCTCGGCTTTCTCCGGGGCCGGGACCGGCGGCAGCAGCTTCCAGATGTTTTCGAGGACCCCGGCGAGCCGGTCGGGGTCACCCCGGACGGCCGGGTCGTAGAGGGGGGCGACCCGCGGGGGGGTGCCGTGCGGCGCACCCGCCGACGGGGCCAGGTGGACGGCCAGGAGCAGGGAGGCATACGTCAACATGGTCTCACTTCTTGGGCGCGGGCGGCTGGACCTTGTCCGCGTCCAGCGCCGACAGCACCCACTTCTGGGCCGGCTCGCTGTGCAAAGAGGCCGCGTACAGCTTGACCCGCTCGGCCGCCATCTGCCGGCCGGCCCCGCCGGGGCTGTAAATCCCCGCCAGGCAGTCCAGCACACATAACCGGCGGATGCGCACCTCCTCAGTGTCCGGGCCGGCGCGGAGTTCTTCGAGCAGGGGTCGGACGGCCGGCAGCCCGATACGGACCAGCATCGTTTGGACCGGCCGGCCGGTGCCCAAGCCGGCGATTGCCTCTTGGTCTTTGAGGGCGGCCGACTCCAGGGCGATGAACGGGACCAGGGCCCGGGCGAGTTTCGCGGCCTCCCAGTGGCGGTCGCGGGGAGGGGGGGGCGGGACCTTGTCCCACAGGTCGCGGAGGGCGGCGGCCAGCCGGTCCGGGTCCCCCCGGACGGCCGGGTCGCGGAGGGGAGCGACCCGCGGGTCTCCACCGGGCGGCGGGATCGCGGTCCACACGCACGCCGGGGCAACTGCGGGGAGCACGGCAACGCCTCGGTTCGCGGTCGGAAGGGTTGGTCGCGTGGCCGCGGGGCGCGGGCTCGGGGATCACCCGGCCGCGCCGGCTCGCCGCTACTTCTTCGCGGCCGGCGGGTCGTCCGGCACGAACCAGCCGGGCAGGTTCCAGATTTGGGGCCCCTCCGGGGAGTACTTGTAGTCGGCGAACTTGATGACCTTGCCGCCGACCTCGGGGACGAACAGCCCGTCCTTCCGCAGCGTGCCGGGGATCAGGGTTCCGAACCGGATCTCGTACGCCTTCGCCGCCGCCCCCAGTTGCCCGGGCCCGGCGAGCAGGTCGGCCGGCGGCATCATGGTCGCCGGCCCGCCGGCCGGGGCCCGGAACTCCTGGGTGAACTCCCCGTTCTTGTCGAGCTTGCCGGTGAACTCCCACTTGCCCCGGATGACCCGGACCCAGCGGTCGGTGTTCTCGACGAACTTGTACCGGACCGGCGGGGCGGCCGGCGGGTCGGTCATCGCCGCCCCTCCCGAAGCGAACAGCAGGGCCGGCACGCCGACAAACGCGAACCGTCGCATGTCACGCCCTCACTTCTTCTCGGCCGGCGGCTCGACCGGTTGGAACCCCCCGGGCAGGTTCCAGATCGGGGGTGCCTCCGGGGCGTACTGGTAGTCGGCGAAGGCGATGATCTTGCCGCCGACCTCCGGGACGAACGCCCCGTCCTTGCGAATCTCGCCGGGGACCAGGGCCCCGTGCCGAAGCTCGTACGCCTTCCTGGGCTCCGGCCCGGCCCCGTTGAGCAGACCGTGCGCCGGCAGCCCACGGCTCCACGGCTTGCCCTCGGGGATCCGTTGCTCCTGGGTGAACTCCCCGTCCTTGTCGAGCTTGCCGATCAGCAGCCACCCGCCCCGGCGGACGCCGACCCAGCGGTCGGTGTTCTCGACGAACTTGTACCGGACCGGCGGGGCGGCCGGCGGGTCGGACGTCGCGGCCGCCCCGCCGATGGCGAGCAGCAGGGCCGAGGCAGCTACGCACGCGGACCGTCGCATCGTCGCGCCCTCACTTCTTATCGGTTGGCGGCTCGACCGGCACGAAGTAGCCGGGCAGGTTCCAGATGCGGGGCGCCTCCGGGGTGTACTTGTAGTCGGCGAACTTGATGACCGTCCCGCCGACCTCCGGGACGAACGCCCCGTCCTTGCGGAGTTCGCCGGGGACCAGGGCCCCGTGCCGGAACTCGTACGCCTTCGCCGCCGCCGGCCTGGACCCGTTGAGTAGCTCGTGCGCCGGCACCGAGCTCGCCCCCGCGCCCCGGCGGAACCGTTGCTCCTGGGTGAACTCCCCGTCCTTGTCGAGCTTGCCGATGAGCCGCCACCCGCCCCGGTGGACGCCGACCCAGCGGTCGGTGTTCTCGACGAACCGGTATTGCGCCGGCGGGGGGGCGGGCGGGTCCGACATCGCCGCCCCTCCCACGGCGAGGAGCAGGGCCGACGCCCCGAGAAATGCGGACCGTCGCATCGTCACGCCCTCCGAAGTTACGGCCAGTTGACGCTAGTATTGAAGGTCGGGCCTTTGGTCTTGAGCGGGTCGGCGTTGCTCTTCACCCAGCCGCCCTCCACGCCCACCTTGCTGGCCGCCGCGATCACGCTCACCCCCTTCCCGGCCACGTTCGTGGTGGCGAAGAAGTTCACGTTCCAGTCCCAGTAGGCGATCGGGTAGAGCGACTGGTCCGCGTACTGAACGACGACGTACAGGCGTAACAAGTACTTCATGTCCAGCTTGTCCAGCTTATCCGCTTCCGCCGGCACGCCCGTTTGGGGCGAGTCTTCCATGTGGATCGTCACCCCGTTCGCCGTCGCGGTGGAAGAAAACTCCGAAACGGCGGTTGGGTCGGCGGGGTTGGTCGAGTCGAGGCCCGGATAGGTGTACTTAGAAGCGACCGTCGGTAGGTAGTTTTGGTTTGCCAGCCCGCTCGCCGTGGTGAACACCGCCCCGGCCCCGCTCCCGTTGGCCCCGTTCTGGAGGTTACGGAAGTTCTGTACATACTTCATCGTCAACGGCCCGTTGGTGATCTGTGCGTCGAACGCGATCCCAGCCGTCCACTCCCCGGCCACCGCCGGCGGGTTCGCGGCGACCAGCCCTTCCAGCCCATCGACCGGCCGCTGCTTGTAGAAGTTCACGCTCGGGGTCGGGATCGTGCTGGTGAAGCTGTTGATGGTGGGGAAGAACGGGGTCACCATCACCGTGTTGCTCCGCTCCACCGTCTGCTGCGGGTTGGTGGCGGTGGTGGTGAACGTCAGGTCGATCCGCACGTCGTTGAGGCTGGAAGAGGACTCGTGCGTCCCCTCCACGTAGAAGGTGACCGCCACGGGGGTGGCGCTCGCGGCGACCGCCTTGGACGAGAAGGCGGCCTGCTTCCGCTTGTCCGCCCAGAAGGCGACCTGCGCGTCACCCGGCGCGAAGGCCGACACGCTCAAGGTGCCGGCCGCCCCGCCCCCGATGGTCGCCGTCACCGGCACGAGCTGGGGGTCGTCGACCGGCAGGTTGGTCGCGGCGAAGTCCCGCTTTTTCGGGATGAACGGGAGGTCGTCCGACTTCCAGGGCGTCGACCCGTTGTCGTTGTTCGCGTTGACCGGAATGAACTTGCTGCCTACCGTCACGTCGAGCGACAGGGGCGGGTCGGCGATCAGCAGGGTCGCGGTGTTCGGGCTGCCGACGGTGTACCCGGCCCCCGCCGACAGCTTCAACGTGACCGTCTCGTTGGGGTCGAAGACCGTGTCGTACAGCGGGTCGATCGGCACCTCGAACTGGCCGCCCGCGGCGACCGCGATCTTCCCCGTCGGGGCCACGTAGTCGACCCCCGACGTGGCCGTCCCCTCCAGGGTGTAGGTGATGGTGTACGGGGTCGGCGGGGTCTCCCCGGCGGCGATCACGAACTTCCCGATCGTCCGGCACCCGCCCGGGACGGTCGGCTCGACCGCGTTAAAGGACGCGGTGACCATGACGACCGGCGGGTCGTTGCTGGCGGCCAGGTTGACGCCGCCGATGGCGTCCGGGCCGAACGGGGCGAACTCGGCCGTCGGCAGGGCCACCGGCTGCCCGGTCAGCCCGCTGAACACCCGGACGGTCGCCGCCGGGCCGGGGCCGGTCCCGACCACGATGTCAGCATACTGATCGTCGTCCGAGTAATTTAGCGCCACCCGCACCCCGGCCGTCATCCCCGGGCCGAACGGGGCCAGCTCCCGGAGGACCCCGCCGGTCGCCCCGCTGAACACCCGGATCAGCGACGCCGCCCCCGGCCCGGTCCCGACCGCCAGGTCCGGGGTGCCGTCCGCATCCGCGTCCGCGGCCAGGGCGTCCGTACCCACATTCGCCCCGCTCCGGGTGGCCGGGTCGAAGGCGAAGAAGTCGCCGAGCGGCCCGGCGATCGGGGCCCCGGTGGCCATGTCGAACACCCGGACCCGGGGCCCGCCGCCGGGCCCGGCCCCGACCGCCAGGTCGGCCCGCCCGTCTCCGGTCAAGTCGGCGGCCGCCAGCGACACCCCGCCGGCGAAGTCCTCCTCGAACGCGAAGAACGAGCGGATTTCCTCCCCGGTCGCCCCGCTGAACGCCTTGACGTGCGGCCCGCCGCCGGCCCCGGCCCCGGTGATCACGTCCGGGATCGTGTCCCCGTCCACGTCCGCCGCAGCGACCTGGACCCCGCCGGCGAACTCGGGGGCGTAGGCCATGAAGTCGCCGAGCGGGCCGGGGACCGGGTCGCCGGTCTTGCCGTCGAGGACCCGCACCCGGGGTGGGCCGCCCGGCCCGAGGGCCGTCACCAGGTCCGGGTAGCCGTCGCGGGTGATGTCGGCCGTCCCGACCCGGACCCCGCCGGTGAACGCCGGGTCGGCGGCCAGCCGCTCGAAGTTCAGGGCCCCGGTCTCGGCGTCGAACGCCCGGACCAGGGGCGGCGGGCCCTCACCTGTACCAATGTATATAACTGGCAACGGTAACGGCCGACCATCCGGGACGAGCCGGTCTTCCAGGGCTTCGAGCCACAGGGCGGACCGGCGGGTGATCGGGGCGGGCGGGCGGGCGGTCCGGCAGAAGGCGCGGCGGCTGGCGGGGGACATGGCGAACGTCCTGTGGCGCGGGAGGGTAGCGCTCGAGACGGGTTGACTGTCCCAGACCGGCGGCGACGGGTCAACCAAAAAATGTCGCACGCTCGCCAAATCCGGAACACCCTCCGCCTCACCGGTGTAGGAACGGTGAAGGGCGTGGTTTCCCGGCCCCGCGCACCGCCCTCGACTTCCGGCCGGCCCGGTGGTATAGCCGCCCGCGACACCGGCCACCCTCCGGGACCACGCCCCCGGCCCACGGCGGAGGACGCACGGATGCCGTCCCGGTTCCGGCCGCTGCTCTACGCCCTGTACTCGGCGGTCATCGCCCTGTGGGTGCTCGCCTTCCTCCAGGGGGCGGCCGCCCAGTTCACGTCGTTCGACGGCCCGTTCTGGAACGGGGCGTTCCAGCACTACAACGCCCTCCGCCGGATCGACGCCGGGCAGGCCGGCGGGGTCGACTTCCAGTTCTTCCACGGCCTCGGCGTGCCGTACCTCCACCACCCGCTCTACCGGCTCTTCGGCGGCGACCTGTACGCCGGCGAGGCGGCCCGGTACCTGGTCAACCTGCTGGCGTACCTGCTCCCGTACCCGGCCGTGTTCTACGCGGCGACGCGGAGCCGGACCGCCGCCCTGGGCCTGACCGCGGTGGCCCTCGTCGCGTCGGAGCCGCTCGGGCTGCACTACCTGGCGTGGCCGAGCCACAACACCCCCGGCACCCGGGCGGCGGTCCCGTACCTCCTGCTCGCCGTCCTCCTGGCCGGCCTCCGCCCGCGGCGGGAGGCCGGCCTGGCCGGGGTGCTGGCCGGGTGCGGGTTCCTACTCGGCACCGAGCACGGGGTCGCCGTCGGGGTGATGCTGGCGGTGACGTGGGCCGGCCGGTGGTGGACGGGGCACCCCGGCGGCCGCGGCGTGTATCTGGCGGTGGCGGGCGGGTTCGGGGTGGCCACGGCCGGGGGCCTGCTGGTCGCCATCGGCGGGCCCGACGGGGCGGTGAATGCCCTGCGGTACGCCTTCGTCGACGTGCCGGCCGACCAGTTCTGGTACTTCGGCACCACCCCGCTGCCGTACCTGGGGAGCTGGGACGAGGTGTTCGCCGACCAGCGGATGCTGCTGGCCTACGGGGCGGCCGCGACCCAGGCCGGGGCGTTGCTCGCGTGGGCGGCCCGGTCCCCGGGCGGGCGGGCGGTCGGGGTCCCCCTCGTCGGGGCGCTGGCCTACGGGGTGGCCGCGTCGGTCGGCTACCTGAGCTACACCGGCTACCAGTTCCACCTGCCGCTGATCCGGGTCGAGCTGACGGTCGCCCTCGTCCTCGCCTGGCGGGCGGCGGCGAAGCTGCGGGCCGCCGAGCCCGCCCGGGTCGGGCCGGCCGTCCGGGCCCTCCAGGTCGGGTTCGCGGTCGCGGTCCTGGTGGCGGGCCCGCTCCAGTCCTACGGCCCGTCCTCGGTCGCCCGCCTGCCGGCGGTGGTGCGGGCGGCGGCCGGGGGCTGCCGGGCCGTCTACCGGGGCGAGTGCCGGCTGTCCGACCGGGCGGCCGGGCACCTGGACCGGCTCGTCCGGGCGGTCGAGGCGAACCGGGGCCGGCCCGGGCCGCCGACGATCTGGTCCGAGTACGCCGGGCTACTGGAGGCCCACTTCGGGGTGTTCCACCCGGCCCACGACTACATCATCCACGCCCGCGGGCCGGGCGGGTCGGCCGACTACCTGGCGGCGTTCCGGGCGGCCGACCCGGAGTTCGCGTTCACCTTCCACAAGGGCTACTGGCCGCACGTGGAGAAGCACCAGGCGGCCGACTGGGGGTTCTACGAGGAGCTGTTTTTGAACTACGAGCCGGTGGCGCGGACGTGGGTGGGGCACCTGTGGAGGCGGCGGCCCGGGCCGTGGAAGGCGGCCCCGGAGGACGGCTGGGAGGCCGTGCCGGCGGAGCTGCCGGACGCCGTCACCCTGCCGCCGCGGCCGGGCGGGGGGGCGGTGGTGGTGGAGGTCCGGTACGAGGTCCGCCCGACCCCCGGGCGGTACCTGCCGGTCCTGGGGCAGTCGCCCCGGTACCTGCTGTTCCCCTTCTACTGCCGCCCGGACCTGCCGGTCCCGGCCCGGCCGTACGCCGACCGGATGACGTTCCCGGTGGTGCTCGCCCCCGGCACGCCGGCCCACTTCTTCGCCACCACCCGGTCGCTGGTCGGGGGCCGGTGGGTGGTGACCGGGGTGCGGGTCCGGCCGCTGCCGGCGGACGCGGCCGGGCACTACCAGGAGACGCTGCGGCCGTGACCCGGTCGGGGGGGCTGGGGTGTCGCCCGGTCGGCGGCGGCCGGGTATGATGGCCCCATGACCACCGACCCCGTCCGGCTGACGGCACTCGCCAAGCGGGCCGGGTGCGCCGCCAAGCACCCGCCCGGGTTCCTCCTCCCGCTGCTCGGGCTCCTCCCGCCCGTCACCGACCCCCGCGTCCTGGTCGGCAGCTCGACCGCCGACGACGCCGCCGTCGTCAAGCTGTCGGACGAGCTGGCGCTGGTCCTGACCACCGACTTCTTCACCCCGATCGTCGACGGGCCCCGGGACTTCGGCCGGGTGGCCGCGGCCAACGCCCTGTCCGACGTGTACGCGATGGGCGGCACCCCGCTCGCGGCCCTGAGCGTCGTCGGCTTCCCGGACGCCCTGCCGGCCGCCGTCCTCGGCGACATCCTCGCCGGGGCGGCCGAGGTGGCGGCCGAGGCCGGGGCCCCAATCGTCGGCGGGCACACGATCAAGAGCGAGGAGCCGATCTTCGGGCTGGCCGTGGTCGGCACCGTCCACCCGGGCAAGGTGCTGAGCAACGCCGGGGCCCGGCCGGGCGACGCCCTGGTGCTGTCCAAGCCGCTCGGGCTCGGGGTCATCACCACGGCCGCCAAGAACGGCAAGGACGACCGCGGGGCGATCGCGGACGCGGTCCGGGTGATGACGACGCTCAACAAGGGGGCGGCCGGGGTGCTGGCCGGGTTCGAGGTCCACGCCCTGACCGACGTGACCGGGTTCGGGCTGCTCGGGCACCTGCGGAACGTCACGGCCGCGAGCCAGGTGACGGCCGAGGTGTGGGCGGACGCGGTGCCGGTGCTGGCGGCGGCCCGGGAGTACGTCGCGGCCGGGGTCGCCCCGGGCGGGACGCGGGCGAACCACAAGTTCCTGGCCGACTGGGCCGAGTACGCCCCGGACGTGACGGCCGACGAGCAGCTCCTGTTGTGCGACGCCCAGACTTCGGGCGGGCTCCTGGCCGCGGTCCCGGCCGAGTCCGCCGCCGGGCTGGTGCGGGCGCTGCGGGCCGCGGGGCTGGCGGACGCGGCCGAAGTCGGCCGGGTCACGGGCCCCGGGTCCGGGCGGATGACCGTCCGTCGGCGGCCGGCCTGACCGTCAGAGGACGGCCCGCCAGGCGGCCCGGTAGGCGGCCTCGACGTGCCGGGCGAACGGGCCGGCGGCCGTCAGCGGGCTTTGTCGCACCATCTCCCGCAGGCAGCCCCGCAGGTCGGCCAGGGCCGCCCGCTGGCCGGCCCACGTCGCCGCCAGCTCCACCAGCTTGCCCGGCGAGTCGGCCACGAACTCCGGCAGCCCGAGGTTGGTCAACAGGCTCACCCCCTGCCGGCCCCGGGCGTCCCCGCCGGCGACCGTCAGGACGGGTACGCCCATCCACAGGGCGTCGCAGGTCGTCACCCCGCCGTTGCACGGGAACGGGTCTAGGGCCACGTCCGCCAGCCGGTACGCCCCGTAGTAGTCGCCGGCCGGGAGCCGGTCGATCAGGTCGAGCCGGTCGGGCTCGACCCCGGCCGCCGCGAACCGCCCGGCCAGCACCCCGGCCGCGTCCGCCGACCGCCCGGCCGTCAACACCAGCCGCGACCCCGGCACCGCCTTCAGGACCGCCGCCCAGGTGTCGAGGCACCCCTCGGACAGCTTGGCCGGGTGGTTCAGGCAGGCGAAGGTGAACGGCCCGCCCGATGCCGACGGCGGGTCGGCCGGCTCGGGGGCGTCGGCCGGGGGCGAGTAGACCCACGACACCTCGGGCAGCCGAACCAGTTTCTCCGCGTACAGGTGATCGGTCTGGCCGGGCGGGTCGGTGAACGGGTCGGTCAGGCGGAAGTCGATGGCCGACAGGCCGGTGGTGCCGGCGAGGTTGAACAGGGTCAGTTGGACCGGGGCCGGGCGGAGGGCGAACACCGGCAGCCGGTTCCCGGCCGTGTGCCCGCACAGGTCGACGAGGATGTCGATCTCGTCGGCCCGGATGGCGTCGGCGAGCTGGTCGTCGGAGAGCCCGCCGGCCGGCCGCCAGGCGTCGACCCGGCGGCGGAGGCGGTCGGCCAGGTCGTCGGCCCGGGGGGCGTTCGGGTAGGCGGTCAGGTGGAACTTGGCCCGGTCGTGGTGGCCGAGGAGCTGCTCGACCGGGCCGGCGGCGGTCAGGGTGCGGGCGTCGCCGACGACGGTGCCGACCTTCAGCCGGCGGTCCGGGTCGGGGCGGCGGGGCTTGGGCCGGTCGGCCGGGGCGGTGTACCGGCCGGCCCAGGCCAGGGCCTCGTCGCGGAGTTGCTCGGGGGTGATATCGGACGAGTGGGCCAGGGCGGCGATGAGGCCGCTGCCGGTCCGCGGGTCGGGGCGGAGGTCGAGGGCCCGGCGGAGGGACGCGGCCGCCTCGGCCACCCGGCCCTGCTCGGCCAGGGTGGTGCCGCGGTTGGTCCAGGCGTCGGGGCCGTCGGGCTGGAGTTCGGTGGCCCGGCGGTAGTGGGCGAGGGCGTCGTCGGCCCGGCCGAGGGCTTCGAGGGCGACCCCGAGGGCGTTGTGGGCCTCCGGGTAATCCGGCCGGAGCCGGAGGGCCTGGTCGAGTTCGGCGGCGGCCTCGGCGAAGGCCCCGCCGGCGGCGAAGGCGAGGCCGAGGTTGTGCCGGCCGCGGGGGTCGTCCGGGTGGCGGGCGACGACCTCCCGGAAGGCGGCGACGGCGTCGGGGAGCTGGCCGGTGCGGTACAGGGCGTCGCCGAGCAGGTTGTACCCGTCGGGGGAGGCGGGGTCGAGCTGGACGGCCCGGTGGAAGCACTCGGCGGCGGCGGCCCAGTCGCCGAGGTCGCCGGCGGCCAGGCCGAGGTTGAGATACGCCCGGGGGTGGTCGGGGGCGAGTTGCAGGACGGCCTGGTAGGCGGCGGCGGCCTCGGCCGGGCGGTCCTGCTTACGGAGGAGGTTGCCGAGGTTGAAGTGGGCGTCGGCCCGGGCGGGGTCGGCGGCCAGGGCGGCGGCGTAGAGCCGCTCGGCCTCGGCCGGGTCGCGGCGGGCGACCACGACCCCGAGGTTCGACAGGGCCCCGGGGTGGTGCGGGGTGGTGGCCAGGAGGTCGCGGTAGAGCCGCTCGGCCGCGGGCAGGTCGCCGGCCTGGTGCCGGCCGACCGCCTCGGCGAACAGGGCCTCGACCGACGGGAGGGTCACGGCGGCCTCCTGCCGCGGGCCGGCCGTTACTCGCCGACGTAGGGCATCAGGCCCATGAACCGGGCCCGCTTGACGGCGGTGCTGGCGGCCCGCTGGTAGGCGGCGCAGAGGCCGCTCCGCTTGCGGCTGAACAGCTTCCCCTGGCCGGTGATGAGCTTCTTCAGGTTGCCCACGTCCTTGTAGTCGACGAACGCCGGCCGCGGGCACCCGTCCTTGGTGCAGAACCGGCAGCGGTTCCGCCGGTTCTTGCCCAGATTCTTCGTCTGCACGACGCCCCCTCGCCTCGCCTACGCGGTGGTACTCGGTGGTTCGTTCCGGTGGAACGGAAGTGTCAGAGTAGGACCCCGCCCGCCGGGCGGGAAGGGACAAGGGAAAAGGAACAAGGAACCGGGAGGAAGGAAGAAGGGACGACCTGGGCCGTTCTTCCTTGTTCCTTTTCCCTTGTCCCTTCCAACTTAAGCCATCCCCAGGTCCCGCTTCAGGGCCGCGTACCAGTCGCTGAACCAGCCGGTCTTGACCCGGTTGTTCCCCGAGTCCTCCATCACGGTGACGATCATCTTCTTGACCTCCCGGTCGGTCTTCTTCCCGGAGATCAGCCGGCGGGCGTTCTGGAAGATCAGGTCGAACTCCTTCTGGTCCACCTTCCCGTCGTTCCCGGCCGCCGCCTCGACCTGGTCGCGGACGCCCTTGAGCAGGACGCTCTCCAGGGCGTACCCGTTCTCCTCGCACACCTGGGCCAGGGCCGCCCGGGCGCTGTCGATCGTCACCCCGAGCTGGATGGCGATCTGGAGGATCTCCCGCTCCTCGTTCCTGTCCACGTACTTGTCGTCGTAGGCCCGGAGCTTGATCTCGCTGACGAACCGCTTCTTGATCTCCTCGACGGCCATGCGGGTCTCCTGGCGGGGGGTGGGGCCGGGCGGGTCGGCGGCCCGGTGGGTACTTCGCCGGCCGGCGGCCGGGATTTCGCCGCCCGATCGTCCTCGACGCGGTCGCCCGTTTGCCGTAAGGTGCGGGTCACTCCACCAAATCCGGCCGGCCGAGGACGACCATGCCGAGCGGGGCGGCGACGACGGGCGGGGGGCCGGCGGCCCGGCTGCCGGGGGCGGGGTCGGCCCTGGCCCTGCTCCTGGTCATCAACCTGTTCAACTACATCGACCGGCAGGTCCTGTCGGCCGTCCTGCCGAAGCTGAAGCGGGACACCAGCCTGTTCGACCCGGCCGACCCGTGGGTGCAGACCAAGGTCGGGGCCCTGGCGACGGCCTTCATGGTCGCCTACATGCTCCTGTCCCCGGCGTTCGCCTGGGCCGGCGACTTCGTCCGCCGGTGGTGGCTGGTCGGGGTGGGCGTCGCCCTGTGGAGCGTCGCCAGCGGGTCGTCCGGGCTGGCCGCGACGTACCTGCTCTTGCTGCTCACCCGGGCGTTCGTCGGGGTCGGGGAGGCGGCCTACGGGCCGATCGCCCCGGCCATGCTGTCGGACCTGTACCCGGCCGCCGACCGGGGCAAGGTGATGGCCTACTTCTACGCCGCCATCCCGGTCGGCAGCGCGCTGGGGTTCGTGATCGGCGGGACCCTGGCCGGGGCCTTCGGCTGGCGGCACGCCTTCCTGGTGACGTTCGTCGGGCTGGTCCCGGCCGCCCTCTGCTTTTTCATGCGGGACCCGCCCCGGGCGGCCCGGGCGGCCGCCGGGCACGTCCCCTACCGGGCCGTCCTCCGGGAGCTGGTCGGCACCAAGTCGTTCCTCTACCTGTGCGCCGGGATGACGGCGACGACGTTCATCCTGGGCGGGGTGGCCACCTGGGCGCCCGAGTACATCTTCCAGCGGGAGGCCCGGTTCGCCCTGACCCCGCAGGCCCTGGCCCGGCTGGGCGCCGAGGACCAGTTCCTGAACCTCGACAAGACGGGGCGGATGGTCCCCGAGGCGGTGTCCGACCAACTCCTCCCGGCGGCCGACGGGAAGGAACTCACGTTCGCCGAGTACAAGGGGCTGTTGGCCGGGCGGCTGACCCCGGAGCAGATGACCCTGTACGCCGAGCCGTTGTACGAGGCGGCGACGGCCCCGAACTCGATCACCCTCGGCACCATCGGCATCGTGTTCGGCGGGATCGTGGTCATCGGCGGGCTGGGGGCCACCCTGCTCGGCGGCATCGTCGGCGACCGGCTCCGCAACCGGGGGGTCCGCGGGGCCTACCTCCGGACGGCCGGGTGGTCGACGCTCCTGGCCTGGCCGTTCTTCGTGGCCATGCTGTTCGTGCCGTTCCCGCTCGGCTGGGTGTTCCTGTTCGTGGCCGTGTTCTTCCTGTTCTTCAACACCGGCCCGGCGAACACGGTGCTGGCGAACATCGCCCGGTCCCCGGTCCGGGCGACGGCGTTCGCCATCAACATCCTGGTCATCCACGCCCTCGGGGACGCCATCTCTCCGCCGATCATCGGGTTCATCGCCGACCTGTCGGACCTGCACACCGCCTTCCTGATCTGCTCGGCGTTCATCCTCGCCGGTGGCGGGCTGTGGGTGCTCGGGGCGAGGCACCTGGACGCCGACACCGCCCGGGCCGAGGCGGCGGACGGCGGCCTATGACCCGGGCCTGTCGGCCCGGGCTATGGTGTCACGGCCCTTCGGGCCTACAATCCAGGGTTTAGGGCCGAAGGCCCGTCACACCCTAGCCCGGGCCGACAGGCCCGGGTCCAGGCGGCCCGTCGCGGTGGACCATGCCGAGCTACAACCCGGCCGACGTCGAGCGTCGCTGGCAGCAGTTCTGGGAAACCCACAAGACCTTCCGCACCCCCGACCCGGGCGACCCGGCGGCCGCCGGTAAGCCCAAGTACTACGTCCTCGACATGTTCCCGTACCCGAGCGGGGCCGGGCTCCACGTCGGCCACCCGGAGGGGTACACGGCCACCGACATCCTGGCCCGGTTCAAGCGGATGCGGGGCTTCCACGTCCTGCACCCGATGGGCTGGGACGCCTACGGGCTGCCGGCCGAGCAGTACGCGGTCGAGAAGAACGTCCACCCGCGGATCACGACGCAGCAGAACATCGCCACCTTCCGCCGGCAGATCAAGGCGCTCGGCTTCTCCTACGACTGGGACCGCGAGGTCGACACCACCGACCCCGGCTACTTCCGCTGGACGCAGTGGATTTTCCTCTTGATCCACGACACCTGGTACGACCCCGAGCAGAAGAAGGGCCGGCCGATCGCCGAGCTGCCGATCCCGCCGGAGGTGCGGGCCCGGGGCGAGGCGGCCGTCGCCAGGTACCAGGACGGCTACCGGCTGGCGTACCAGGCCGAGGTGCCGGTGAACTGGTGCCCGGCGCTGGGCACCGTGCTGGCCAACGAGGAGGTGGTGGACGGCAAGTCCGAGCGGGGCGGGCACCCGGTCGAACGCCGCCCGCTGCGGCAGTGGCTGATGCGGATCACCGCCTACGCCGACCGGCTGCTGGACGACCTGGAGCCGCTCGACTGGTCCGAGTCGATCAAGCAGATGCAGCGGAATTGGATCGGCAAGAGCGAGGGGGCGGAGGTCGACTTCGAGTTGGCGAGTGTGCGTGACTACCGGGAGGCGAACCCGAGCGAGCTGGTTGACGGGTTCGCACCGATCCGGGTCTTCACCACCCGCCCGGACACCTTGTTCGGGGCGACGTACATGGTGCTGTCGCCCGAGCACCAACTGGTCGATCGCATCACCACGCCCGAGCAGCGGGCGGCCGTGACCGCGTACCAGCAGGCGGCCGCCCGCAAGAGCGAGTTCGAGCGGACCGAGCTGGCCAAGACCAAGACCGGCGTGTTCACCGGGGCGTATGCCGTCAACCCGGTCAACGACGAGCGCATCCCGATCTGGATCGCGGACTACGTCCTGTCCGGCTACGGGACCGGGGCAATCATGGCCGTCCCCGGCCACGACGAGCGGGACTTCGCGTTTGCGAAGCAGTTCGGCCTGCCGATCCGGACCGTGGTGAGGCCGACCGACGAGTGGCTGACGAAGACCGGTAGCACCCTCGACGCCCTGACCGAGGCGTACTCCGACGTGGGCGTGGCGGTCAACTCGGGGCTGCTCGACGGCCTGCCGACGGCCGAAGCAAAGCAGAAGATCATCGGCTGGCTGCAGGAGAAGGGGGTCGGCCACCGCCGGGTGAACTACAAGCTGCGGGACTGGCTGTTCAGCCGGCAGCGGTACTGGGGCGAGCCGTTCCCGGTCCTGCACCCGGCCGACGGCGGCCCGACCGTCCGGCTCGACCCGGGGGTCCTGCCGCTCGTCCCGCCGGACCTCGAAGACTTCAAGCCGACCGGCACCCCCGAGGGGCCGCTGTCGAAGGCGACGGACTGGGTGAACGTCTCGATCGGGGGGAAAGACTATCACCGCGAAACCAACACCATGCCCCAGTGGGCCGGGTCGTGCTGGTATTTCCTGCGATACATCGACCCGAAGAACACCGAAGCCCTGGCCGACCCGGCGAAGCTCCGGTACTGGCTGCCGGTCGATCTCTACATCGGCGGGGCCGAGCACGCCGTCCTGCACCTCTTGTACGCCCGGTTCTGGCACAAGGTCCTGTTCGACCGCGGGTACGTCCCCTGCCCCGAGCCGTTCCAGCGGCTCGTCAACCAGGGGATGATCCTCGGCGAGTACGAGTACCACGTCACCGTCGAGGCCGAGGCGGCGAACCGGGCGGAGCTGGCCGGGCTGGGCGTCGTCGCCACCCGCCGGGAGTCCGAGGACCCGAAGAAGCCGGACACCTACGTGCTCAAGGTGACGGCGGCCGAAGGCGACAAGCCGGCCAACCTGCCGGACGAGCTGGTCGAGAAGGTGAAAGGCAAGATGGTGCTGAAAGGGCTCGGCATCGAGCTGGCGACGAAGGCCGAGAAGATGTCCAAGTCCCGCGGGAACGTGGTTAACCCGGACGACATCATCACCGAGTACGGGGCCGACAGCCTGCGGCTGTACGAGATGTTCATGGGGCCGCTGGAGGCGGTGAAGCCGTGGGACACCAAGAGCATCAAGGGTGTTTACGGGTTCCTGTCCCGGGCGTGGCGGCTGGTCGTCGATGACGACGCCGAGAAGCTGAAACTCAACGCGGCGGTGAAGGACATCGAACCCGACAAGGACACGCTCCGGGTGTTACACCGGACCGTCCAGAAGGTGACGGAGGACACCGACGGGCTGCGGTTCAACACCGCCATCGCGGCGATGATGGAGTTCGTCAACCACGTCACCAAGCTGGAGGCCCGGCCCCGGGCGGTGCTGGAGCCGTTCGTGTTGCTGTTGGCCCCGTATGCCCCGCACGTCGGCGAGGAGCTGTGGCGGGCGCTCGGGCACACGACCACGCTCGCCTACGAGCCGTGGCCGGCGTGGGACCCGGCCCTGACGAAGGCCGACGAGATCGAGGTCCCGGTCCAGGTGAACGGCAAGGTCCGGGCCCGGCTGAGGGTCCCGGCCGAGATCGGCGACAAGGAGCTGGAGGCCGCCGCCCTGGCCGACGAGGCGGTTAAGGCCCAGACGGCCGGGAAGACGGTGAAGATGGTCAAGGTCGTCCCGCGGAAGCTGGTGAACGTGGTGGTGGGGTGATCGGCAGACCCCTCCCCCCTAACCCCCCTCCCCCGCGGGGAGAGGGGGGAACAGAACCAACCGGCTCGGGTCTTCCTCCCCCTCTTCCTCCCGGGGAGGGGAAGCAAAGGGGAGGGGAGCGGACCGGGGGGTGGGGTCTCCTCTTCCTACCGCCCGTCGGCCTCGACCGGGATGACGGCCACCGCCCCGCCGTCCAGGTCGGTCTTCAGCCGCAGCTCCCGGGTCACCGCCCCGGCCTGCTTCGGGGCGAACCGGACCGTCACCGCCTGGATCGCTAGGACCGGCAGGCCCTCCCGCCCCGGCGGCGGCACCTCGACCGACACCCCCTCCCCGGCCCCGTCCACCTTCAGCACCCGGAACGGCCGGGCCGCCCGGACCAGCACCCGGGCGGTCGCCGGCGAGCCGCCGACGGCCGCCGCCAGCCGAACCGGGCTCGGGTCCACGGACAGCGGGGCCACCACCTGCCCGGTCACGGTCAGTTGGACCAGCGGGTTGTCCTTGTCGTTGGTCTTCACGAACACCCGCTCGGACACCGGGCCGGGCGGGGCGGAGGGCTTGAGGGCGACCGTCACCAGGTAGTCGGCCCCGCCGCGGATCGGCCCGCCCCGGCCGGTCTCCTTGACCTCCACGTCGATCGGCCCGGCCGGCGGAACCACCTCGGTCAGCTTCCACCCCCGCATCGACCCCTTGTACTCGACCTTCACCCCCTGGGCCGCCCGGACCCCCTGGGCGACCGCCCCGAACGCCACCGCCCCGGGCGACACCTGCACGTCGGTCCGGCTGGTGGCCGACAGCTTGAGGACGGCGGTGGAGACGTGCTTCGGGCCGAACTTGACGTACAGCGTCTGGGTGTTGGCCCCGACGAACTTGGCCGTGTTCATGGTGACGGTGAAGTCGGCCGAGTCGAACGGCTGGAGGACCTGAGTAAACTTCTCGACGTTGAGGCACAGGCACGACATGCGGACGTCGGTCACCTGCATCGGGGCGTCGTAGGGGTTGGTGAGGGTGAAGGTGTGGGAGCAGACGGTCCCGTGCGGGACCTCGCCAAAGTCGTGGGTGATGGCCGGCGGCGGGGCCTGGTCCGGCCGGTCGGCGATGTCCGGGAGGAAGAACTTGTTGGCCCACGGGCCGGACGGGGACGGGGACGCCGGCGGGGCGGGCGGGGGTGTTGCCGGCGGCTGCGGCCCGGCGGCCGCCCCCCCGACCAGCCCGAGCCCGACCGCCGCCACCAGCCGGTACGCCCGCCTCATCCGCCTGCCTCCTGCCGGGACCAACGCCCCATCGTAGGCATCGGCCGGCCGGCCGGAGGCGGATCGGGAAAGGGGCGTCGGGCGGGGTGTCCGGGGCGGGCTTACCCAGGCGGAACGGGCGGAATCGCTTCCCCCGTCACCCGCGGCGGGGGTTGCCCAGGTTGCCTGGTTTGGCGAACCCCGAGCGTGAGCGAACGGAGGAAGAACACTCCGGTCGCTCACGCTCCCGGCTCGCCGAGCCTCACCTCTTCTTCGCCGCCGCGACCTTTAGCTTCATGAAGGCGAGGCCCTTGGTGTACACGTCCTCCGGGCTGGGGAAGAGGTCCCGCCAGACCCGGGTGGCGGCGGCCAGGTCCGGTAGCGCCCGGCCGAACGCCTCGATCACCATCCACCCGTCGTACCCGACCTCGGCCAGGGTCCCGAAGAACTCGTCCCACCGGACCTGCCCGGTCCCGGGGGTGCCGCGGTCGTTCTCGCTGACGTGGACGTGGGCCAGGTGCGGGGCCGCCACCCGGATGCCGTCGCTCTGGCTCTTCTCCTCGATGTGGGCGTGGAAGCTGTCGAACATCATCCGGAAGTTCGGGTGGCCCACCTTCTTCACCAGGTCCGCGGCCTGCCGGGCGGTGGTCAGGGCGTAGCACTCGAACCGGTTGAGGTACTCGATCCCGAGCATCAGGCCCGCCCCCTTCGCGTGCTCGGCCGCCTCCCGCAGCACGTCGGCGGAGTAGTTCGTCTCGTCGGCCGTCGGGCCGGAGCCGCTGAACACCCCGATGGCCGAGTGGTACGGCCCGCAGACGGTCTCGGCCCCGAGGGTGTGGTTGACATCCACCACCGTCTTGAGCCACTCGACGGCCCGGCGGCGGACGCCGGCGTCCGGGCTGACGGCGTTCGTCTCGGCCGTCAGGATGGTGACGGTGGTACACTTCAGGCCGTTCTTCTTCAGCTCCGCGGCGAGCGGCTGGTAGTCGGCCGGCGTCCCGCCGAAGACGGGGATTTCGACCCCGTCGAACCCGGCCGCCTTGAGGTCGGCCAGCAGCTTGTAGTGTTCCGGCCCGATGTTCCCGGACCAGAGGAGGAGGTTCATCCCGTACTTCATCGGCGGCACCCGTTCGGGGGGAGGGGACTGTGGCGGCATTGTCCGGGACGGCCGCCCGCCGGGCAAGCGGTAGAATGGCCCCGGTTCCTTCCTCTCCTCGCTGCCGGGGGTCGTCATGGGGCGTCGGGTGTTCGGGCTGGTGGCGCTGGCCGCGGGCGTGTTCGCGGCGGGTTCGGCCGGGCAGGAGGCGGTGACGTACAAGAAGTACGCGGACAAACCCGGGGACCGGACCCGGGTGACGAAGACCGAGACGACGGCCACCGACACGGTCTTCACGGTGATGGGCCAGGAGCAGAAGAAGGGCGAGAAGAAGGTCAAGACGCTGGTGTACGTCAACGAGGTGGTGACCCCGGCCCAGGACGGCGGCCGGCCGGTCAAGCTGAAGCGGACCTACGAGACGGTCACCGAGGCCAAGGACGGCGGCCCGGCCGCCAAGCTGCCGCTGGCCGGGAAGACGGTGGTGATCGAGAAGCAGGGCGACAAGTACACGTTCGCGGACGACGACGGGAAGGCCCTGCCGAAGGTCACGGCCGCCGACCTGGACAACGAGTTCAACAAGCGGGGCGAGGACTTCGGCACCGACGGCCTGTTCCCGGACAAGCCGATCAAGCCGGGCGACACCTGGGACGCCACCGCCAAGCTCTTGAAGGCGGTGGCCGGGCCGGACGCCCCGTTCGTCCCGGTCGAGGGGAAGGCGAAGGTGACGGCCAAGCTCCTGAAGGTGGCCAGGGAGGGCGGGCGGACGGTCGGGGACGTGCAGGTCAAGGGGGACATCCCGATCTCCGAGCTGCGGGCCGCGAAGGGGCCGATGATCAAGCTGACCGGGGACAGCGGGCTGAAGGTCGACCTGACCGGCCGGGGGGTGCTGGACGGGTCGGCCCCGGACGGGTCGGCGACCGGCAAGCTGACCGTGACCGTCGACGGCGAGGTCCAGGGGATCGGCCTGAAGGTGACGGCCGTGGTCGACACCGTGTCCAAGACCGAGCTGCTGAAGAAGTAGGCCGACCCCTGTGAGCGTCGGGCCGTCAGGCCGACGGTCGTTGTCGGCACCGTCGGCCTGACGGCCCGACGCTCACAGGGGTCGCGCGCCCCCCGCCCGCCCGAACACTTCCTTTCATCTCCCGTTGACACGGCCGGGCCTCCGGGTATGGTTCGCCGCTCGCGGGCGGGCGCCGCAGGGGGAAACTGCACGGCGGCCGCCCCGATCGACCCGGTCAGGACTGAGTGACGGACGACGCGACCACCCCGGTGGCGGCGCTGACGGACGCGATCGTGGCGTTCGCCGCGGCCCGCGGCTGGGAGCCGTACCACACCCCCAAGAACCTCGTCATGGCCCTGGCCAGCGAAGTCGGGGAGCTGTGCGACCTGTTCCGGTGGCTGACCCCGGACGAGTCCCGGGCGGCGGCCGCCGACCCGGGGCTGCGGGAGGCGGTCGCCGACGAACTGGCCGACGTGGCCAACATCGTCTTCCTGCTCAGCCACCACACCGGGATCGATGTGTCGCAGGCCGTCCGGGCGAAGCTGGCGAAGAACGCGATCAAGTACCCGGCGCCGCCTGCGGCGTAGTGTTTCGTGTCCAGTGTTTAGTGTTTAGTCGGGGGGTTTGGTGGTTAGTCGCGGCGGTCCCGGTGATCGCCGCCACTAAACACTGGACACTAAACACTGAACACTCCCACAGGGGGGTGGGCCGTGCGTACCCGACCCGCGTTGTTCGCCGCGGCCGCCGCGGCCGGGATGGTCGCCCTAGGCACGGTGCTGGGCCAGCCGCCGGCCGGGCAGCCGCTCCCGTCCGCCCCGGCCCGCCCGGCGGGCGATTG
>JAIEQO010000290.1 GCA_019747655.1 Gemmataceae bacterium
GTCGGAGAGGTCGCGGCGGTGCATGCAAGATCAGAGGCACGGCCGCCCCCCGCCGATTCAGCAGACAGAACCTAGTTCGTCCGGTGATAGGCTCATGTGTTTTCCTCGGTTGGGTTCCCCTGTGACTACAGGTCGAACGCCGCCCTTACCTCGTCCCCGTCGATCCCCGCCGCTTCGAGACCGCGCTTCAAGCCCTGCCGGGCGTCGTGCGTCAGCTTGTAAAGCGCGTTCCGCGTCAGCCCCATTTGAACGGCGATCTCAGCCTGCGGCATCCCCTTGAGCTCGGCCACCAGGGCCTGCCGCTGCCGGTCGGTCAGGACGGTTTCGATGATCCGGTGCATCTCGGCGAGAACCGCCTGCCGTGCGTTCTGCGACGGCACTTCGGGCGGGGCGGGCGGATGGCGGGCCGGTGCGTCTTCGACCAGGCGGTCGAGTGAGACGTCCTTCCACTTTGCCCGGCGGAGTTCGGTGAACGCGACCCGCACCGCGATGGTCACGGCCCAGGTGGTGAATCGGCTGTCGCTGCGGAACGTCGTCAGGCCGCCGAGGACTTTCAGAACCCCGTCCTGTGTCACGTCTTCGATGAACCCGTCGTCCGCGGCGGCACGCCCGGCCAGCGCGCGACATAACCCGCGGTGAAGAACATCCCTCAGCTCGGCCACGGCTGCTTCTTCGGCCCCGCCGAGCAACCGCAGCCAGTCCTCGTTGGTCCGCGCAGTCACTAGCACTCCGAAAAAAGTTCGCACCGCCGGGGTAAGACCACCCGGGGTCACAGCGTCTGACGTGGCGTAGCGGGGCGACGAAGTTCGCCGCCCTGCCACAAGAACCGGAGACGACCATGACCGCTCTCAACCGCCTCGATAACGTCCTGTCCGACCTCGGCACCCGTGCTGAAGCCGTCGGTGGCCACGCCCTCCGCTACGGGCTGGTGCTGATCCTGTTGTTGATCGGCGGGATGAAGTTTACAGCCTACGAGGCCGAAGGCATCCGTCCGTTCGTCGAGAACAGCCCGTTCTTCGCGTGGACGTACCCGGCATTCGGCGTTCGGGGGATGTCGAGCATCCTCGGGGTGACCGAGATCATCGTCGGATTGCTGATCGCCGCCCGCCCGTGGTCCCCCCGACTCTCCGCCGTCGGCAGCCTGCTCGCGGTCGGGATGTTCCTGGGCACCCTCAGCTTCCTCGTGACCACCCCCGGCACGTGGGTGGGCGACCTCGGCGGCTTCCCGGCCATCAGCGTGCTCGGCCAGTTCCTTATCAAGGACGTCGGATTGTTCGCGATCGCGGTCTGGTCGTTCGGCGAGGCGGCGAGGGCGGCCCGCCGGTCGGCGGCCGGAACCCCGTGAACCTCACCCGCACCTCCGGGGGCCGCGTGCCCCCGGCGAAGCCGCAGACAGGCCGTCCGTTAGTTTACTGCTGCACGGAGCCGCTCGTTCCAGAAAGCCAGCGCGACGCCGGTCCGCCGCAACCTCCAGCCGGACGGATTTTTTCCTGGTGAACTGCGGGACCCGCTCCGCGTTGACAGAGTTCGCGAGCAGCGAGTCTAGCCGATTCCGCCGCGTCACTTCCGTCTTCGCACTCGTGATCCACCAGATTGCGGCCTTACGGTACGATTCCGCCTGCTTCTCGAAAAACTTCCACACGGCCGTGCTGGCCTTCAGAAGGCCCTGACACGCTTCGGGCATCTCCACCTCCCCCTACTCGTGGGAGTAGATGCCCGACTTGCCTTCTTTCCGGGCCTCGAACGCCTTCAGTTCGGCAGGTAGCCGTTATCCCGCAGCCAGGGTTCGAGAGCTTCTTCGAGGATGTCCTGGAGCGTGTTCGGCGTGGTCCCGCTGAGCTGGCGTTCGAGCGACGCACGCTTGAGAGCCGTCCCAAAGTCGGATCGGATTCGCGTGCTGAGTGGCATTCGGTTGGCGGTGGGAGCCTGCTGACTCGCCGTCGGCTCACGGCGCGTTGGAGCCGGTGTACCGTCGGCCGGCGTGGTGCCCGCCTTGCCGCCGAACACGAACTCCTTCTCCGCGGACCGATCCAATGGGCTAATGCCGTCCACGAGTGTCCTGCGCTCCTTCATCTCGATTCTCCCTCACGTCTCATGCGACCGCCTTTCGCGTCTGTCGGCCGTTCACGTACATCGTTCGTTTGCCCGGTAACAGTTCGGCGAACAGCGCATCGACTTCTTCGGCGGCATCCTTACCGCGAGAACCGAGTTTCCAGACGACCGCCCCTTGGCCGGGGGCGTCGGCGTATACTTGGCGTTGCGTCAGCCCTGATGTTGCGACGGTGAGTCCCAACGCGGTCGCCGCGTCTTTCATGTCCTGCGTCAACCGGTACGTCTTTCCGATCATGGTCAGGGCGATCATGGCACGCGGGACGCCGCCCCGGATATCCTGGGCCTGCCGCAGCACGTTCGTCGCCTGGGTGAGTGCCCTCACTTCGAGCATGCTGGCTTTACACGGCACGAGAGCGAGGTCGGCCCTCAGGAGAAGTGCGCGACTCGTTTCCGTGTTGCTGCCGGGGCCGTCGGCGATGACGAAATCTGCTTCCTGATCGAGGAGCGGCAGGCGGTCGAGGATGGCGTCGGGGTCCGGGAGGGAAACACTGCGAACCGCGGGTACGGCTTCCTTCGCCCATTCCGACGAGGATTGCTGCGCGTCGCAGTCGGCAAGAATGACGCGGTAGCCCTGCTCGTGGAGCCAGGCTGCCAGATGAACGGCGATGGTCGATTTCCCGACCCCGCCTTTGGAATTTGCAATGACGATAATCACGATCAGACCCATAGCACGACAGCCGTCATGCTGGCAAGCAGTATGTGCATCTGACTGGCCAGTCAGCATGTCGGCATGACTTCTGGCCGGCACGATGTCCGTCCGGCATGACGGTCAGCATGATGGCCATCGTGCCAGCAGGACGACAGGCAGGATGGCTTGCGGTGCAGACGGCAAGCCTGCTGTCATGCCAGCCAGCAAGCTTGCTTGCCAGATGGCTGGCAGGCGGCTGACCCGCGATTTCCCGGGGAAATCCGGCGTATGCCGTGCATAGGGAAGACGCCTGAACGAAAAAGCTCACCAACGCCCCCCATCCAAATGCCATCTGGGGCCATCCGACTCGTGCGCCGGAGGATCTCAAAGGTACGGCTGCGTGGAGGTCGTTCGCATCGCCCGAAGCGATGCAGGTGAGCGGTGCGGGCCTGGGTTTCGATTATTGCAGTCGGTTGCCGATTCCGCTCGATGGGAGGCGGTCTCAACCGGTGGCTCGCAGGGCTCGCCGCCGAGGGGGAACGGAAGCCGAATCCCGCACCGACGCGGGTTCGGAATGGCCCGACGGATGACGGAAGGATGCGGCTCACAAGCGGTGTCTCCGCGGGTCGATCCGGCACACTTGAAATTGGCTCGACCTGCGCGAACAATGAACGCGGCGGACCGCAGACATACGCTCGGTCGGCTGGGTCACTGGCCGCCCCTCCACACGGGGAGACGAAGATGAGTTTCTGGAGTAAACTAAACACGTTTCTCGGCGATCTGGAGAAGCACCACGCTTCGAGTACGCAAGCGGCCTATTCGCACGGCAAGCTGGCGGGCTTGAACGGCAGCCCCAGTGAGTATCACGTTTTCCAAGATGCCCAGCGATCGCCGGAGTGGCTGGCGGCATACGAACGGGGCTACCGGGAAGGCCGGAGCGAGCGCCAGGCCGACCGCCGGGACTGAACCGCCGTTCGTCGCTCTCATCCCCGCCTGCAGCCGTTCCGTTCAACCCCGCTCGTGCCCCCCGTCACCGCCCCGGGATTTCAGCCGCTCGGTGTGCGTCTGGGGGTCCCGGAGTTTCCGCACCCGGTCCCGGGACGACGGGTGACTGTGACTCGCCGGGTTCCGGCTTCGTTCAAACACGGACGCCAGGGATTCCGGGTCGCCGGTGACCGCTACCGCCAGTGCGTCCGCCGCGTACTCCCGCTTGTGATGGGCGGCCCGCAGGTCGGGGACGAGCATCGCGGGGATCCGGTCCATGTCACCGTTGGCGATGTGAGCGAGTTCGTGTCCGGCGATCCCCTTGAGTTGGCCCGGCGTGTACTCGAAGAATGCTTCCTCCTTCACCAACAGTAAGTCTTCGGTCAGTACGGACGCGATACTTTGGGTGAGCGACGAATACCCGGCCAGCACTTTCACATTCGGAGGCCGGATTCCCAGTTCCGCCGACAAGGACTGCACGTCGGCGAGGAACCGGTCGTATCCTGGGAGTTGCACTGACCATTCGGGGGATCGGAAGTCGGCCCGGTAGTCGTGGAGAAGTTTGTTGGCAGCGACAGCGCGAGCCGCACGGCCGCCCGCCCAGAACTCCACCGCTTTCACCCGTGCCACCCAGCCGACTTCGTTTAGGATGTTACCGACCCGGGTTCTCGCTTTTTCGTGCCACTTCGCCATTCGCGATAGTAACACGAGAGAGCCATCGTTGTCACCCGTCCCGTGCGGCAGCCCGCGTGTCGTTACTCAGCCCCGGCCCGTCGATTGGCCACGCGGTTCCCTATCCCGCCGCCGCAGCGATGGCGGACAGAGCGATCTCGCGTGCTTCTTCTTCGCCTTCACTCAGTCCGATCCCGTACTTCAGGTCCATGTCCACCGTCTCCGCGAGCAGGTAGTGCAAGGCTTCCAGTAGCCTCGGGGCCACGGCCATGAGCCGGATCGCGGCAAGGGCGGTCGGGGTCGGATCACCTGGTTGCGGTAACCAGAACGTGGAACTCTCGGCAAGGACGTGCCCGTCGGCGTCGCGGACGACGGCGTAGTCTTCGGTCCCGTCGGACTCGATGTGCAGGCTCCAGGGTGTGCAGTAAGGGGTGGCTTCGGTCATGTCATGTCTCCTTCAGGTTGCGGCCCCGCCGTTCGGGGCTTTCGGGGGAGCGACCGAAGCCGCCAGGACGGCCGCCGCACGGCGTCCGTGCCAAGCGAAAGACGGAGGCTCCCGCAGGGAAGCCGTCTTGGCAGCTTGCACGGGCCGGACGCGGCTTCAGCATCACCCGAAGTAAGCCGCGGCGGCGTGGCCCTCCGGTGCAGTTGCATGTCCGTATCTCACCGATAGCTGCGACCCATGATCCGGGCGTACACTTCCTCGGCGTGTTCGCGTGCGTCGAAGTCACCGACCGCCATGACGCCTTCGCCGGGGATGTGGCCGTAGAGCGTCCAGAAGTCGGCCTCGAAAGGCTCGCAGGGTTCGACGGACGACGAGTGCGGTTCGTCGGTATCCCGCACGAGCCGGCACGGCTGGATTTCGTAACCGTCGAACGGTGTCGGTACGTTCGCATCCGGCGGCATCACAGGTGCGGCTTGCTGGCCGGTTTCAAAGGCGGCAGTAAGCGCCGCCTCGACCTGCCAGACCGCCACCTCGTGGAAGTCGAGCCGGTCGGAGTTTCGGGTCGTCAGGGTCGGGATGCCGAGCAGCTTGGCGGCGATGTCGGTGATGCGAGAGTGGGTGTTTGTCATGGCGAGAGTCCTTTCTCGGGAGATGTGGTTATCGATTTTTGGCGAAGACCATGCAGGTGTCGTGCAGGCCGGGGATGAAGCGACTGCGGTAGACCTTCTTGCCGCTGCTCGCCCCGTGGGAAAAGCGGATGATGTCGGTGCAGTGCTGCCGCAGCCCGGCGGCGAACGCGAGCCGCTTGGTGTGGAAGGTGAGCGGTACGAATCCCTCGTCGCGGTCGCTGTAGTCGCCCATCAGGACGGCCAGCTTGCCGTCGGGCTTCAGGGCCGACGCACAGTTGCGGAGGAACTGCCCGTAGCGGCGCAGGAAGTGGTCGAGCGTGGGGGACCGGGAGAGGTCGCGGGGGTCGTCGGCGTACAGCTTCATCCGCCAGTATGCCGGGTGTGCCCAGATGAAGTCGAACGTCTCGGGGCCGGGGAACTCGGCCGCGTCGCAGGCGTCGAACCCGGTGTGGATGTCGAAGGACACGCACGGTACGCCCATCTCTTCGCACACGTCCGCGCAGGTGCCCGACCCGCTCATCGGGTCGAAGACGAGACCCGGCTCGAAATAGGTCAGCAGATCCTTGATGAGGTTGCCGCCGCAGTTGCCGGGGTAGGCACGGTCGCCGTAGTCGCCGGCGCGGTGGAAGTGGTAGAGGCTGGTCAGGTGCGGAACGGGACTGCCGTTGCGCGGGGATTGGGGCAGGCGGGCGTAGACGGGCCGGTCACACGCCTCGTTCCTCGTTGCGGCCCGTTTCATTCGCCCGGCGAAGAAGGGGTTGGTGATCAGGGTGGATTGGGTCATAGGGTCTCCTTTCGGGTTGTTGTGGGACGTTGCGTTCACGGCTCGTCTCCTTTGGCGGTAATCGCCTTTTCCAGGTCTTCGAGTCGGCTTGCAAGTCTGCTGAATCCGCCGGGGTCGTTATTAAGCCCGGAGTCCGGCAGATTTTCAGCCGCAGTCAGCAATGACTTGACCCGACGGCAGAGAAGTTCCTTAGGAAGCGTCCAGTGAATACGCCGTGTTCTTCGTCGCAGCCCTGTCGAAATCCCGGGAAATCGCAGGGATTTCGCCGAAGCACCTGGAAAGAACACGGCGTAGTTGATGGACGCCTCCTTAGCAAGGGGTCCAACGGGAAACACGCCGTTGGCGGTCGCCTCGATGAAGTCGAGATGGCACTCGCCCCGCCGGAAATCGTCGCGGGCGGTGACCAGAACGGTCCACGCTTGTTCGGTCGTGAGGTCGGGCCTGCGGGCCAGTACGTCGCTTACGGACCACACCAGGGCGACGCTGTCTTCGGCTTCCAGATGGGCGTCGAGATCGAGGCAATGGTCCCAGTCGTCGTCGGCGAACTCCAGGAAGGTGCCAAGATCGATGTCGGCGGGGACGTGGAACCCGGACGGGTACCTCCGTTCCAGGATGTCGGCAAGGTTGAGGGTGAGTTTCTGGGTCATAGTCATGCCTCCTGCTGCCAGGTGGCAATCGCCCGCCTCAGGTGCGGCTCGTAGCGGTCGCCCCGCCAGGAGTTCACGCCGAATGCGACGTTGCCCAGTGCCAGTTTGTCGAGGTTGAAGACCGCGACGTGGTGGCCGGCGTCGAAGACGACTCCCAGCATCTGCCCCTCGTCGGGGTCGCGGAAGATCACGGGGTAGAACGGTGCGCCGCAGATGCCGTTGCGGTGGTAAGTGATGTGATCGAAGTGAAGTTTCATGGCGGCCTCCCTATTCGATCCGGCCGAGATGAAGGCGGAGTTCCTGGAACTCTCGCTCCAGGTCGTCCAGGGCGACATCGAAGTCGGGATCGATGCCGCCGGAAAGCTGGTCCGTCAGATCGAGGAGACGCGAGTGCAGGATAAAGCGGTCGGTGTCGTAATTCATGCGGTATTTCCTTTCGGTTGAGTGGGTCGGAGCGGGCGGGGCCGCAGCCCCGCCCGGTGCGGGTTAGTCTTTCTTCTCGGTGGCGACGCGGAGGGTGATCCGGCCGTCGAGCGGGACGACTTCGATCTGGACGTTGAAGCCGTTGCCGTCGGCGTGTGGCCAGGCACTGCCGATGCGGGTCCAGAACCCCTTCTGCCCGTCGCGGTCGCGGACCTGGTAGGCGATGTGGGTCGGTCCTTTGCTCGGGGCGTCGGTCTTCTTGTTGGTCGTCATGGGTTGGTTCCTTTCGCTTTTGCTTCACCGGCCGCGAGCATCGCGGCCTGATGGCACCCGTACCAAAGCCGCGGTAGGCCGGGGCGTCAGCGCACCGGGCAAGCGGAATTTCGGAGGGCACCCCCCGGGACGGAACCGTCATTCCGCTTGCGCGGCACGGCGGCGGCTTTAGGCGTGCCCGTCAGAAGGCCGTGAGTTGCGGCAGAACATGCGGATGAAACCACCCGACAGCAAAGTCAATCACCGATGCACGGGAGGAGGGCCGTGCCGAGCGGTTCATGATCAGTGCGAATGCATGGGCAATCTTCACAGCAGCAAAAGGCAGATCGACCGCCGGTCGGCAGTCGGCAGCACGAAGAGCCAACTGACGACACCGGATCAGCGGGCACAGCAACCCAAATGTCCCGAAGGCCGGTGAAGGGGCTGATCCAGAAAGTCCAACACGAGCAACGAGAAATACCGCACGTTGTGCTGGCGTGTTGGCCGCGTGTCGGTGACAACGCGATTGCAAGAAGCCCTGCAAACCCGCGCTGGCTGTGATGGAGCAGAGAGGCGTTAAGGAACCGTTAACGAATCTGTGGTACGGTAAAATATGGCATGATTCGTGTTACTCAACAGAACAGTGCCGACGGTGCCAAGCGTTACTACGCTGCGGCCGATTACTACTTGGGCGACCAGGAACTGATCGGCCAATGGGGCGGCAACGGAGCTGCCCGCCTCGGTCTTGAAGGCACGGTCGGCAAGCAGGCCTTCGAGCAACTCTGCGACAACATCAACCCCCAGACCGGACAGCCCTTGACGGTTCGCACACGCGGCGAACGCACGGTCGGGTACGACTTCACCTTCTCAGTACCCAAGTCGGTGTCGCTGCTCTACGGCCTCACTGAAGATAAGAAGATGCTCGATGCCTTCCGCAGCGCGGTCGAGGAGACCATGCGCGAGGTCGAGTCCGAGATGAAGACCCGGGTCCGCAGGCGTGGCCAGGATACCGACCGTGTGACGGGCAACATAGTTTGGGCCGAGTTCATCCACACCACCTCGCGGCCGGTCGGCGGGGTGCCCGATCCGCAGCTTCACGCCCACGTCTTCGCCTTCAACAGCACCTGGGACAAAAACGAGGAACGTTGGAAGGCGGGTCAGTTTAGAGAACTCAAGCGGGACGCGCCGTACTTCCAGGCGGCCTTCCGGGTGCGGCTGGCGAACCGCCTGCAAGAAATGGGCTATGGGGTGGTGCGTAAGCGCGACGACTTCGAGATCGCGGGCGTGCCGACGGATGTGCTCAAGCGATTCTCCCGCCGAACGGAACTGATCGAGCAACTCGCACAGGAACGCGGCATCACCGATCCCGACCGCAAGGCCGAACTCGGTGCCGAGACGCGCGAACACAAGGGCAAGAACCTGTCGCTTGCCGAACTGCGCCGGGAATGGCTCATGCGGCTTACTACCGAAGAACGCACCTGGCTCGGCAAGGTCCACAAGCGCGAGACGAAACCCACCCGGCCGGAGCGGGGTGAACGCACGGCCGTGGAGCATGCCATCGACCACAGCTATGTGCGCGACGCCGTGGTGCCGGAGCGGAAACTAATGACTGAAGCACTGAAGCGCGGACTCGGTGCCGTGACGGTAGACAAGGTGGCTGATGAACTTGCCCGAAGGCCCCTGATCCGAAGTCAGGTGGAGGGGCGCGACATGGCGACGACACGGGACATGCTCGCCCTGGAATCGAAACTGGTAGCGTTCGCGCGCGACGGGCGTGGCCGCTGCCGCCCCCTCAGCGATCCCAAACGACCATTCACACGCGACTGGTTCAATGACGGCCAGAAGGCCGCCGTGCGGCACGTCCTGGGATCAAAGGATCGAGTGATGATGATTCGCGGCGTGGCCGGAACTGGCAAGACGACGCTGGAACAGGAGATCGGAGAGGCACTGGCCGAGGTCGGGAAACCCGTCGTGGCGATAGCCCAGTCGGTTAAGGCCAGCCGCGAAGTGCTGCGTGAGGAAGCTGGGTTTGCCTCCGCCGACACGGTCGCCCGCTTCCTCAAAGACAAGGAGATGCAGGAGTCGGCGAGGGGCGGGGTGATCCTGGTGGACGAGGCGAGCCAGCTCGGTACGCGGGATATGCACTCGGTCTTTACGGTGGCCGAAGCGGTGAATGCCCGCGTCGTGCTGGTCGGGGACCGTCGTCAGCATAAGAGCGTCACGGCCGGTGAGCCGCTGAGGCTCCTGGAAGAACGCTCCGGCCTGCCTGTGGCCGAGGTCACAGAGATTCTGCGGCAGCAGGGCGACTACAAGAAGGCGGCCGGCTACTTGAGCGAAGGCCGCATCGGGGATGCGTTTGCCGAACTCGACAAGCTGAAGTGGGTGAGGGAGGTCAGCGACACGGAACGCTATCGGGAGCTTGCCGACGCCTACCTTGCGGCCGGCAAGGAGCGAACCAAAGACGGGAAACAGAAGACCGCCCTGGTGGTCTCACCGACGCACGCCGAGGCCGCACGCGTCACCGACGCTGTGCGCAAGGCACTCAAGAAGGACGGCACACTCAAAGATGAACGCACAGTGGCGACCTATGTAGCCGCCCACCTGACCGATGCCCAGAAGGCGGATGCCACCGAGTACGAGCCGGGCGACCTGATCCAATTCCATCAGAACGCGCGTGGGCACACGAAAGGAACGCGGCTGGTCGTCGGTAATGCAGTCGCCCCACCGACAGACCTGGCGGCGCGGTTCGAGGTCTACCGCTCCCGGCCGCTCGCCCTGGCCGCGGGCGACCGCATCCGCGTTACCTCCGGCGGCAAGACCAAGGACGGCAAGCACCGCCTGAGCAACGGCTCGCTGTTCACGGTCGAGGGGTTCACGGCCAAAGGCGACATCCGGGTGAACGACGGGTGGGTGATCGATAAGGACTTCGGCCACCTGACGCACGGGTACGTCACCACCAGCCACGCCAGCCAGGGAGCTACCGTCCACAAGGTGTTCGTCGCGGCCTCCGCCGAGTCCCTGAAGGCCACCGACCAGCGGACGGCGTATGTGGCCGTCACCCGCGGTAAGGAGCAGGCGGTCATCTTTACCGACGACCGCGAGGAACTGCTGAAAGCGGCCACGCGGTCGGATACGTCGCTTTCGGCGACGGAACTGGTGGATTCCAAGCACGCGCAACCGACTGCACTGCCCAAACGCCGCCGGGCGTTCCAGCACGGCACGGCCGGACCAGATTTCGCGCCGATAGCGGCACGGCAAATCGAGCCGACTAGAGGGGACGACCATGCTCGATAATCACACCCCGCACCAGGACCGCGTCCGCTCCAACCCGCACCTTTCGGGCCGGGTCGAGCAACCACCCAAGAAGGAGCAGGATGGCGGAGAGGGTTCTTGCCCGGCTTTTGGCTACCTAAGGGGCATCCATGACCGTGCCCACGCCGTCGAGTTCCGCTTTCGTAACGGCAACAGCGTCTGGTTCCCTTACAACTGGCTCGGCAACTGGAAGTACGACCCGTCCGAGGGGCTGCTCCTCAAGTTCTCCGGCGACCTGGTGTACCTGGTGCTGATCCGGGGGACGAACCTCGACCGTCCGTTGGCCGAAGGCAGTGTCGATCTGATTCGTGCTGGCCTTCAGAGGCACCGCGTACTGTGGGTGCGGGAAATGGGAGAAGGGGAAGCGGCCGCGACCGGGGAATCCGGGCCGACCATCGATACCATCGAGGTGTCAGAGTTCGAGTCACACCAGGCGCTCACCGAATGGCTGGGCCGCGTTGCTCCTGCCTTCACGCGGTGAGGCCGGTTACCACGACCATATTCTGCGGCTTTCGGGCTCGGCCTCTTAACCCGGAATTTACCCTTCGTGCGGTAGGATCGCCTTTGATCTCAACCGAAATTCCGCTCCGATGCCCAATAGCACTCGCTCGTCGTCATCAACTGCACCCTTCGTGATCCGGCTTCTCGGCCGCCTGTCGCCGCTCGACTGCTTCCGGGAGGAGCGATTCTGGCGATACGCACTCCTGCCGCTGGCCGGCTCGATGTTGCCGGTGTTGGTGCTTGCGATTCACAAAGGGAATCCGGTGTCGGAGAGCCTCGTGGGACTGGTCAGCGCCGTGGCACGCGCTCTGCCCACAGTACTGCTGATTCGCGTACTCGACCGTGACCCCGCAGGCCCCTTCCGCCTCCGGGTTTCGTGGACGGCACTGGCGGTGTGTTTCGTCGGGTTCAGCGGACCTATTGTGATAGGAGTACGGCCGGGCGCATGGCATGGGGCAATGCAGTCGGCAGTTTACCCGCTGCTCCTGACCGGCGTCCTGGCCGGCGTCGTGTCGGCCGTCCCGCCCGGGGAACTCATCCGCCGGGCTGCCCGCCACCGGATGCCCACGGGCCTTGCCGTCATCGGCCTTCTGCCCTACGTCCATCGTCTTTTGCTCGCACCGGAGTGGCGGATTCTCCACCCAATCTCGATCACCCTGACCCGGTGGCTGCTGGATTTGGCTGGGATCGGCACCACTGAAACCGAGTACTTCCACAAACGATTCGGGTTCGCCGTGCTGATACAGGCGCAGCACTGGGATGTGCTGATCTCGAAGGAGTGTAGCGGCTTCGCACGGGTCCTGATCTTCGTTGCGCTGTTCGCGTCGATGCTGCTCCAGAACCCGGCCCGCCTCCAGTCGTCAGTCGCGGTGGCGACCAGCTTTATCGGTGGCTTGGTAGCCGTCCTGAGCGTCGAATCCGTTCGGTGGGCAGCCTTGGTCGCCTTCGCCGAGCACACACTGCACGACGTCGGGCACACTCGCGCCGCGTATCGATCGATAGAGACGTACCATCGTGCTGGCGGTCAATGGTCGGTATCCTTGTCGCTGGTTCTATTCGCGGCTTACTTCTACGTCGTGAGCCGCTGGCTGGACCGGCGTGCGGGACTCATCCGGCAAACCCCAGGGTGATCCCGGAACGGCGAAGGCAGGGAATCAGGGCAGAAGATCGCCATCTCCGGAAAACGCGACCGTGCAGGCAGGGAAGGCGTAGCTGCCCGACAAGCTGCCGCTGCTGCATGTGCGGCTCTCACTCTGGCAAACATCAGGCTCGGTTACCGCGTCGCTGAGATAGGCGGTCACGCTCGCCCCGTCGGCAACAGGGATGCCGTTGAACATGCAGGATGCTGGGGTCGGCGCGGGGGTCGATGTGGCAGTAGGAGCCGGCGTGGCGGTTGGCGTCGGTGCTGCTAATACGTCACACGTCTCGTAATTGAACGATCCTGACATGGTGCCATCGTTGCAGGTGCGAGTCTCGCTCTCACAGGTATCCGGGCTGGTGACTTCGTCGAACTGGTACGCGGTGACCGAATCGCCATGATTAATACTCGTCCCATTGAAAGAGCACTGGCCTCCACCAGGAGTGGGGGAAGGAGTAGAGGTTGGTGTGGGAGTAGGTGTCGCAGTCGGAGCAGGCGTCGGGGTAGATCCCGTAGTGCAACTGGCAGACGGAAAACTGCCTGGCGACAGGACGCCGCTGGTACAGGTCCGGGTTTCTGTCGGTTCCGCCGCGCAATTGGGGGACACGGGAACGGGATACGCCGTGACATTGCCGCCGTTCACAATGGTTACGCCGTCGAATACGCACATGCCGGCGAATGGATTAACCCGTAGAGCAGAGCAGGACATATTGACGCAATACCGATTCTCCGGCAATTTCTGGTATATGAAACCTGCCTGGCTACAGGACGCCCCGTTGTCACTGTCGAGACAGCAGCGGCCGCCGGGGTTGCTCAGGCAGGGTGTTACCCCGCCGGCGCAATACGGCGGAAACGCCGCGGAGCCGCTGTAACACGTCGCGGTTGAAGCCGCTCGCGCGTCGGCCGTTAAACCCGCCCACGCGAGAATCGCCGACACGGCCAAAAGAACTGATCGGCCACGAAAAAATTTTATCGCAGAATATAATGACATGAGGTGCCCGTGATGAGAGTGTACGCCACGGCAAATTATGGCACGCCCGGGGGCTTGCCGCAATCAATTTGACAGGCGGTCCCGGTCGGGACGAGATACGAACATTGCCATTTCATCCTGATCGGTCAAGCGGTTGCCGCACGCCTACCCGTATACAACTATATCGTGGCGGCCGGGGGCCGGAGTGTTTTCACGATTGATTCGCGGGCACGACTACGATATACTTCCGCCCCAGATGAATCGTGGCGGGAGCAACAAACATGTGGGCAGTGAGGGGAATGGCTGTGCTGAGCGTAATGGTGATCACGGGTGCAAAGGCGATGGACGTGCCGCAAGCCGAAGCGATCGCGAAAGCGGCCGTGGCGGATCAGGGATACCCCCCGGAGATGGCCGACCGCATGATCGCCGACACGGCAACCGTCCTTGTTTCGTTTCCGGCCTGGGCACCGCTCTACCCGGGTGCGGTGGTTTCGGCCGGCGGCAACGCCTGGGAATCGGACGAGGCGTCGCGCACGGCCAGGGGGAGCCTGAGCTTTGCCACGAAGGATTCGCGCAGCACCGTCGCGGATTTCTACGTCGAGGCGTTTTCGGCGAAGGGTGAAGTCACACAATATCGCACCGAGGAACCCTGGACGATTGAGGTGATAACATCGGATCAAAGCGAAGTGACGACCCTTAACCTTGAACAGGGAGAGGCACACAAAACCAATGCTACCCTCAATTACACTAAGGCACCAGTGCGGCAATAAACCATCAAGAATAGGAGAATACATGATGACACGCTTGTTATCCCTGCTAGCGATTGCAGTACTTGCTACTACACCCTTGCCTGCACAGGCTGACCAAGCGCAGATGGGCGGCGGGCTACCTTTCGAGCTGTACAAATACGACAATGCCACGCTGTACTCCCAGAAATCCATTGTGTACGGAAAGCGTAAACTGGAGAAGAATGAGCTGGCGGTTGGGAAAATCACGGCATTGGTGTACGTGGTCAAGGGCGACCACACACCTTTGGAAATCGGCGAGAATTACAAACAGTCTTTGATAAGCCAGGGTTTTGCAATCATTGCTGAGAGCGAGGGCAAGTCGATCGGCCAGATGTGTTGGAATCTCGATCTGGAAGATATTTGCTATCGAAGCGGTGTGTATGGCGAAAACTATAAGCTGCAACTGAAGAAAACAGACGCGGCCGGCGATGCGTTCGTCGATATTGTGATCGGCCAGGCCAAAAACAAAATCAAAGGCAAGCCGGACGGGGCGGTGAAGTTGCCAGAGATGATTCTGGAGCCCGGCGAGAACACCGTGATACTGCTGATCATCACTCCTAAGAAGCTTGAGCACAAAATGGTAAAAGAGGACATGTCGTTCATCCTAGGCCAACTCAAGGAAAAGGGGAAAGTCGATCTCTACGGTATCTTCTTCGACACCGATATGGCGCAGATCAAGCCACAAAGTGCGGATGTGATTACCGAAATCGCCAAGGCGCTCCAGCAAGATCCGTCACTCCGCCTGCAGGTGGCGGGACACACCGACAATGTTGGATCGCCCGACCACAACATGGCATTATCGCAAGCACGTGCGGCATCGGTCGTGTCAGCAATAGTGGCGAAGGGTGTCGCGCCGGATCGGCTTTCCGCCAAAGGCTATGGCTCCAGCCAGTCGGTGACAGCAAACGATACCGAAGAGGGCCGTGCGAAGAACCGCCGGGTCGAGCTTTCGCGTATCTCTTGACCGGTCGGATGGCCACACCGCACGGTCGGCACCGTTTCTTTCGCTGACCGGCTAAGCAATGGTCATGTAGCTGTTCGGACACCGAGTCGATCGACGAGGTCGCTTCAGGACCATGCCGGAATGGGGTACGCCCGCGAGGGCGACGTGGTGGTCGTCCACAGCATGGACCGCCTGGCCCGCAACGTCCACGACCTGCTGACCCTGGTCAAGGGTATGACCGCGAAGGGCATCGCCGTCGAGTTCCGCAAGGAAAACCTGTCGTTCACGGGCAACGACAGTTCCATCTCCCACCTCATGCTGACCGTGCTCGGGGCCGTCGCCCAGTTCGAGCGGGATCTAATCCGCGAGCGGCAGCGGGAGGGGATCGAGGCCGCCAAGAAGCGGGGCGTCTACCGGGGCAGGCGGAAGGCATTGACGCCCGAGCAGGCGGCCGAACTCGCCCGCCGGGCCGCGGCCGGCGAAAGCAAGTCCGAGCTCGCCCGCGAGGCCGGGGTCAGCCGGGAGACGCTTTACCAGCATCTGCGGCAGGTGCGTCACACCACTCCGGGCGGGGGTTGATGGACAACCTACTTTACCTCTGCCTGGAGGCGCACAACCCCGATCGAAATCACCACCGCCGGTACGAGGTCCGGCTCTCCCGCGATCTGTTCGGCCACTGGGTGGTCACGATCGGCTACGGTCGGGCGGGGTTGGGCGTGCAACAACTCGTCTACTCGGACCCAGACCCTTTGGTCACGCGGGACATCATCCGCTACTACCTCGACCGCCGGGCGTCTGCCCCGCGGCGGCTCGGATGCGAGTACCGCCTTCGTGATCTTTCCGCGGGGCCGGGCATCGACCTCGGCTTCTGGCTCCCGCCGGAGCTGATGTCCGACGACTGAGGTCTCCTTCCAAGGCAGCTCATAGGGCACTTCGTGCCCCCGTCACAATCGCCGGCTATTTAGGGAGGGCATCGGCTGGGTGATCGACAACGGGTGTGCGGTCAAGGCAATCGAACGTATCTGGCAGAAGGGAGCGGAGTGGCGAACAAGAGCGGCTCACCGCTCGCGGCACGCACCGGATCGGCGACTGGCCGGTTCTTTCGTCAGGAACTCTTCTGGGTTGCCGGGGTTGGACCCTGCCACTTGGTCTAGCCGGTCATGTGGACGAACCGCCGCCGGGCGTTCGTCCCGATTCCTTGATCTGGCGGCGCGTCAACTCCCGCGCTAGAAACCCCTCCGGGTCCGACGGGTTGTGGGTGGCGGCCTCCCGGTAGATGCCCGGCACGTTCCGAAACTCGGCGAAACGGTCGTCGGCAACGAGACGGGCGATCGTGTCCTGCACCCGTAGCAAGTATCCCTCCGGGTTCGACGGGTAGCGGGTGGCGGCCTCCCGGTAGATGCCCGGCACGTTCCGAAACTCGGCGAAACGGTCGTCGGCCCCCAGCCGGAGGCAGGTGTCACGCACCTGGGTGAGAAACCCCTCCGGGTCCGAGAGGTAACTCACGGCCGCCTGACGGAATACAAACGGGTACTCGCGGAACTCGGCGAACCGCTCGTCGGCCTGGAGCCGGATGATCGCATCCTGCACCCGTTGCAGATAATTCTCCGGGTCGGTGGGGCGGCTGATGGCAGCGGACCGATAAATGCCTGGGGTGTCGCGGAACTCGGCGAAGCGGTCGTCGGTTGCGAGCCGAGCAGTGGCGGCCGCGACTTGCGTCAGGAACCCCTCCGGGTCGAGAGGGGACCGCTCGGCCGCCGCGCGGAAGATGTAAGGGTACTCACGGAACTCGGCGAATCGCTCGTCCGCGGCGAGGCGTGACACCGCTTGTTGCGTGCGGAGAAGAAAACCCTCCGGGTCGTTCGACCAGTAGACTGCGGCTTGGCGGAACACGCCCGGCGCGTCCCGGAACTCGGCGAACCGCTCATCAGCGGACAAGCGGGCGATCGCATCGGCGACCCGAGCGAGAAAGCCCTCGGGGTCCGACGGGTTGCCCATAGCCGCCTTGCGGAACACACCTGGGGTGTCGAGGAACGCCGCGAACCGGTCGTCGGCCGCGAGCCGAGCCGCGGTCGACGCGATTTGCGTCAGGAACCGCTCCGGGTCGGCTGGGCTGTGGAGGCTGGCCTCGATGAACAGCGAGGGGGCGTCGCGGAACTCGGCGAATCGGTCGTCGCCCGCGAGCCGCGCGGCCGACCGCTGAACGCCTAGCAGAAACCCCTCCGGGTCCGCCGGGTGAGAGAGGGCGACCTGCCGGTAAACGCCGGGGCTGCGCCGGAACTCGGCGAACCGCTCGTCGGCCTCCAGCCGGGTAACCGCCTGCTGGGTGCGGACGAGGAATGCTTCGGGGTCCACCGGGTAGCCGCGGGCGGCGAAGCGAAACACGCCTGGGGTGTCGCGGAACTCGGCGAACCGCTCGTCGGCCTCCAACCGCCAGATCGCATTTTGCGCGCGGACCAAGGCGGCCGCCGGGTCCGCCGGGTACTGCTTTGCGGCCATACGGATGAACCCAGGGGTGTCGGCCAACTCGGGGAACTGCCCGGCCAGATCGTCGAGTGCGCCGTTGAACAGCGTGGCCGCGGTTAGCGCTTCGGCGTCGCCCGCAAGAGCTTCAACGTTGACGGCCAGTTCCAGGGCGAGCAGCCGGTAGACGGTCGGCCGCAGGTCGTCCGGGACCGGTACGCGCCTCCGCCGGCACATCTCCTCGAATCGCTCGAACAAATGGCCCTGAACGTCATGGGGTACAAGAGCGGCATCTGGAGAGCCGAGCTCGGCCAGCAGTCGGCTGCCGTCCCAGGCGTCGAAACACGCTTCCAGGGTCTCGTCGGGCAGGTGGGGGCGGCCGGTGAACTTCTTGCCGCTCTCTCGCTGGACCCGTCGGACTTCATTCATGAAATCAGCGGCCCGCTGGAGTCGCTCCGGGCGGATCGAATCGGCGATGGCGGGTGTTGAAGGTGTGGACTCGGACGGATCGGACACGGCGGCTCGGGAATCGTTGCTCTCTGCTAACGATTCTCGCACCCGCGGGTTAACAACTCGTAAACGCTATGTGCGAAGGGGATGTCACCCCGTACCGGGGAAGTGACCGGGGGTGGCTCGCGTCCGGCGGGAGGTTCTTTACTTACAACCCGAGCATGCGCGTGAACCAGGTGAGGGCGTGGAACGTCTCCGGGCGGGTCGATTCCGCCTCCCTTCTGCAATCCTCAATCGTCGGAAGGCGAAACCACCTGGCGGCCCGCGTTCGGCCGACAACCAAAGCCAGTGCCCTCGCCAGCAAAATCCGCAGGTCGAGCCATAGGCCGGCGTGCCGACAGTACCAGAGGGCCACGGCGAGCATGGACGGGTGGTGGGGCGGCGCGCCGGGGGTAAGAAGGCTGTGCAATCCCGTCAGTCCGGGCGGGTTATCGGCCCGTTCCGCCAGACCGCGGCCCTTTGCGACCGCGAAGTCCGCGAAGAAGTCGGGCGGCGGGCCGACCAAGCTCCAGTCGCCTCGCAGGACACCGAGCAGCAGCGGAGCGCGCGAGAGTCCGGTGCCAAGCAGGAATTGACCGATCCGTGTGGGCGCTCGTACTTGTCGATTTCTTGAAGAAGAATTTGTTAAACTGTCCAGCCGGTCTTCCCCGGCAACGCTTTCGGGCCGGCGAGGCACTCGCAGTTGCCGACCACGAAGAGTTCCGCCCCACCGCCCGGCGAGATCGACTCGCTCGAAGGCGGGCCTTCGCAAGATCAGGCGCACGAGCAAGGCGGCGGCGATCACGAACGGCGTCAGCAAGACGACGGCGAGCGATGAAAGTGCAAGGTCCAGGCACCATTTCGCTCGGAGATACCGCGACAGTCGCCGCAAGGCCGCTCCGCGAATGCGGGCGTGGCGCGGGGAGTGCGCGCACACCAAGTCCCGCGCCTCGTCGGCTTCTTCGGGGGTGGCGAGCCCCAACGCGGCCCGGTTGAGTCGCGTCAGGGGATTATCGGCGTCGTCCGTCACGGACTGCCTCCTGCCGTGGGAACTCCAACTTTCGCTTGGAGGAGATGGCGTATTTTTCGAGCCCGAGGCCGTCTTCGGCCAATAGCCGAAGGCACACCACCCACGCCTGCCCCCAGTCCAAAATGACTTGGGCGACGTCCTCGACGGATTTTACGCTGCGTACTGGGGCAGGAATCGTTTCAGCCACTGCCGCGAGCGTCTCTTTCAGAAATCGCTCGGTTCGCTCCGGCCTGTGCCCAACCAAGTGCTCCATCGGCCCGTCGCTGGTGAAGTAGTGGAACAGGCAGAGCAGCGCCTCCGGCGTGAGCGGAGCTTCCGCGTCTTGATCAAACGGGTCGCCTTTCAGGAGGGACCGGGCAAAGGCGGTCGCGTGGCAGAAGCCGCCGAGGTTGAGAACCGCTTCGGCGGCAAGAGGCTGCCCCAACTGGCTCGGGACCGCAAACAGGACGTAGAACCGCTGGAACTCCTTGAACGGCGGGTCTTGCTCGCCGCGTATCCACCGACCGGGCGTCGCGTGGTTCGTGTTCAGCCGGCGCGCCGCCTCGGTCTTGCCCGTCTCGGTGGCCTTCAGACACTGTGCCATCCACTCCAGGGAACGCGCGGTCTGGAACCGCCACATCCCGTGCTCGAACTGGTCTACCAGTTCCTGCCGTAACTGCTCCCGCGTCATCGCCCGCAATGATTCGATCAGGCGGACCACGAGGGGGTCGTATTCCGGTACGTACTCGGGCGTGATCGTTTCCGCTTCGATGCCCACCAATGTCCCTCCACCACCACTTGTCGCTTCTCTTGAGCCCACCCGCTGTCGCCGTGCGCGCCGCGCACGGGGGCCAAAAACCAGGGGGTAGAAATGAACAACCGGTTGGTCACACGCCAACCGCACGACCCCGAATCGAAGGAGGTGCGAGATGACACAGGTGCTCAAGAAACCGCTGCAATGGTTCAAGCCCGATCCGGGCCAGGCTCGCAAGCATTTTATCGAAGCCGAGCTTCGCGATCTCGGCGAATCGCTGCGGGTCCGCCAACTCCAGCCGGTGCTGGCAAAGCCGGACGGGACGATCATCGCCGGGGAGCGGCGCTACCGCGCCGCCGCACTGGCCGGCATTGCCACCCTCGACGTGATCGTTACCGACGAGCCGCTAACCGAGACGCAGGTCCGGATCGTCCAACTCACCGAGAACGTTCACCGGGTCGACTTGACCGAAGGGGAGAAGTACCGGGCCTGCGAGGAACTGCTGCGGCTCAACCCTGGCTGGACGAACAAGGATTTGGCGGCCCACCTGAAGCTCTCGGAGCCGACGGTGACCAAGTATCTGGCTCCGGGCCGCGCGATCCCCGAAGTTCGTCAGGCGCTGGATGCCGGGCAGGTCGGCATCACCACCGTCTACGAGATCGCCAAGGCTCCGCCGGAATCGCAGGCCCTTCTGCTCCAGATGTCGCTGGCGGGCGAATCCCGTGACGGGCTTGCTCGGCATGTCCGCTCCGCCAAGCAAAAGGCTGCTCCGCAAACGCGGGTGAAACGCATCGTCTGCCCGCTTCCGTCCGGCATCAGCGTCACGGTGTCTGGTGCTGAACTTTCGCTCGATGAACTGATCGACGCCCTCGGCGAAGCCCAAAAGCAGGCCAAGAAAGCCCGCGAGGACGGTCTCGACGCCAAGACCTTTACGGCCGTCCTCAAGGACAAGGCGCGCAAAGGGGCCAGTCATGGATAACGCACCGACACTTCGCCAGTTGCTTCAAACGGGCCTGGGGCTGGGATTGGTCTCCTTCTCGGCCTGGGTGGCCGAACTGGGCCGTCCGTCCGATCGCTGGATGGCGCTGGCCGGCGGCATAGGCGGCGCGGCCTGCATGGTCCATGCCGTGTTCGGCAAGCGGACGCGCACGATCCGGCCGAGTGCCGATGGTCTCGAACGGGTGCTCCTGCACTGGGACGAAGAGAACGTCTTTACCGTGCGTGACCTGCTGAATTCTGCCGCGATCTTCGGCCGGACCGGCAGTGGGAAAACGTCATCGAGCGGTCGGGCCATCGCCGAGGCGGTGGTTCGACTGCCGGGTAGCGGCGGCCTCATCATCGCGGCGAAGCCGGGCGAGGATCGCGCGTTTTGGGAAGGCGTATTCGCGGCGGCAGGCCGCAGCGATGACCTGCTTGTGTTCTCGCCCGATCATTCACTTCGCTGCAATCTGCTCGATTACGAGATGCGCCACGGCGGCGGGCATACCCGCAACATCACCAAGACGCTTACCACCATCGCAGAGACGCTTCGCTCTAGCGATACCGACAACCGTGAAAGCTCCGACTTCTGGCAGAAAGAACAAGAACGGATGTTGTTCAACGCGGTCGAGGTGGTCAAACTCGCCACCGGTGGTGTGTCCGCTCCCGACCTGCACAAGTTTATCGGCACGGCGGCATTGTCGCCCGTCCAGTTCACCTCGACCGATTGGCTGGCGGGGTTTCACAACCAGTGCATGAAGCGGGCGTGGGAAACCCCCAAGTCCACCGTCACGCAGCACGACTTTGACCTCGCCAAGGAGTACTGGCTCGGTGAATTCCCTGTCATGGCGGATAAAACCCGCTCGTCGATCCTTACTGGCGTAATGGGCATCCTTCACACTTTCAACACGGGCATCGTCCGCGAGTTGGTCAGCACCACGACGAACGTTACGCCGGACGACTTATTTCGCGGCAAGTTCATTTTCGTTGACATGCCGGTGTCGGACCTTGGGGATGTTGGAGCGTTCGTCTCCGGAGGCCTGAAGTATCTCTGCCAGCGTGCCATCCTTCGCCGCAAAGCCAGCGAGTCGGCGAACGTCGCCGTGATCTGGGCCGACGAAGCGCAAGGCGTGGTCACGTCGTTCGACGCTCCGTTCTTGGCTCAGTGCCGCAGTCACCGTGGCTGTGCCGTTTACATCAGTCAATCGCTTCCCGGCTACTACGCCGCCCTCGGCGGCGAAGCGGGCAAGCGATCTATTGATGCCCTGCTGACCAACTTCAGCACGAAAGTCTTCCACGCCCTGGGCGACCTGGAAACGGCGGAGTGGGCAAGCGGACTGGTTGGCAGGTCTTTGCAGACCTTCACCGGCGGCTCGATGGGACAGCAAGACGGGGTGTACGACACGTTGATAGGCCGCTCCCAATACCAGGCCAACTTCTCGCAATCCTTTGAATCCACACTGCAAGCCAACGCCTTCCTGCACGGACTAAAAACCGGCGGGCAGGTGGCTGGCTTTGTTTGCGATGCCTTCGTGATCCGCACGGGTGAGCCCTTCGTCTCCGGAGCAAATTGGCTGAAGCGGAGCTTCTCGCAGCGGCCCGGCCGCTGAATCACGGCCTGAGTCTGCCGGACGGTGCGCGGCGCGCACGGGTGGAAAAACCCAGGGGATAAAACTTATCAACCGGGTTGGTCACAACGCGGCCACACAAGCCCGGGATGTTCACCCGAAATGTTCACACCGGCCCGAATGGGCCACAGACCTTGGAGGTTTACATGTTTTCGCAACAGCAACAACAGGGCGGTCGCCCGGGCATGGGCGACTCGTTCAACGCCCTGTACTTCGCCGCGAACTGTTTCGCGCTCTGCTTCACGCCGTTCTTGCGGCGCGACTTGGGCCGCAACGCCATCGGCGTTGCCGGTCTCGGGGCGGGAATCCTCATCCTGTTCTGGGGCAGCTACAGCCACACCATCGCCCTGTGGTGGTACTTCCTGGCCTGGCTGATCGCACTCATCGGGCAACGCATCCGCACCTTTCAGAACACCCTCAAGGGGATTGTCCCGCACTCTCGCTACCCTGGCTATCCGCATCTGGCGTTCAGGCTGGTTCCGCGAATTAAGTCCGAAGCGAACGCACGGGCGGTTGAGGCTTTCCTGCTACTCGGCATCGGCGGTCTCATCGCCATGTTCGACAAGCCGTTCGGCGCTTTCCTTATGACTGGCTTCCCCAGTCTCTTATTTCTGGAAGCGGTGTCCGTCGAGTTCACGCGATCCCAACTGCAACAGATGCGTGACGCGGAGATCGCGCAACGTGATCTAGCCGAGCGGTATCGAAACGGCCGCTTCTAACCCCCAACCCATGAACTACCCCCAACCTGAAAGGAGGTGTGCCAATGTCAGAGGACACGAAAACCTGGCAGCAGCAACTCGCCGCGTTCGCCAAGGGCGTCGTCACCGAGGCGTTGATGCCGGCAGCCGAGAAATTGATCCCGCAAGGTGCAGCGGAGTTGTCCCAGGCACTGTACACGGGCGTCGGCTACATGCCATACGGCCCAACGGAAAAACCCGTTCCGATGGAGATGGATCACGGCGTTCATGGGCCGCAGTCGGTTCAGGAATCGTCGCAGCAGACACCGCAAGCCGCCGAAGCGGCTCCCCAAGAATCCTACGCATCCATGCTGAGCACCTATGCCGCCAAGGCCCAGGAGCAACAGCAAACAAAGGAGTCAGTTCGATGATTTATGCAAGCATCCAAAGCGACATCGGCCTCGTCCTCGCCATCATCGGCGGGTGCTTCGGCATGATGCTCTACCTGATCGGCTTGGCCGGATACATGACGGCCCGGCACATGAAACGTGACTACGACCGGAAGGGCAAAGCCAAGGGACTCGCCAAGAAAGCGGGTACCACGGCGCTGACTGCACTGCTGAAGCGTCTGTTCCTCGGCCGGTGGCGGTAACCCTCAACCACAATCCGAGTCACCCGAACTTCGGGTGACTCTTCTCAAGGAGACATCATGCAAACGCGACTCAAATTCACCTGCGAGCACTGTGACGCTCACCTCTCCGCCAAGCCCTCCGCCATCGGGCGCAGCGTGGATTGTCCCCGCTGTGCGGAACCCGTCACGGTGCCACAGACAACAGCTCTGGTCCCGATCAAGCCCCGGTTGGTGGTGCCGGAGGTGATCGATGACGACGAGCCTCCGCGCAAGCTCGTCCGTCGTGACCGACGACGCCAGTCGTCCACCACGCCGGTCGAACTCTGTCTTCCCGGGCAACTCGGTGGCATTAAGGCCGAGGTGGACCGCGAGACCAGCAACATGATGGCTACGACGTTCCTCGGCGGACTGCTCGTAGCCCTCGGTGCGGTGTTGTTCTCGATGTTCGGTGGCAAGTCGAAGTCCGCGTAACTTTCGTCCCAACCCACAGAGCGGCGAGGGGCTTCCTCGCCGTTCTTTACCTGGAGGTTCCTGTCATGGCAGCACTACTCTTGTTTCTGTTCGGGCTCTTGATTGTCCTTTCGCTGTTGGCCGGGATCGCTTACGTGGTCATCACGGTCCATGACCATATGAGCACGTCCCCGGAAGCGGCCAAGGCAATTTACGACCATGTGTTTCTGCCGGTGTTCGTCGGAGTACACGAGCCGGAAAAGCCCAAATCGTCGAAAGAACCGTCGGAAGCCGATCCCGGAATCGATCTGGATGAATTCAAGTTGTAACACGTTCGCCTCCCCGGAAGGAAAGTCCTTCCGGGGGGCTTGCAGGTGGATCTTTTTCTCGGGCAGCCCGACTGCCTCAGCAACGTAACACGATTCTGACACGCCAAACCGGAGAGACCTATGGATCGCGTGCAACCGCAACCGCCTACGGCACACGACCTGTTCCAAAGCTTGTGCGCGGCGACCGTGCGGCATGCGTGCGTCGTGCTGCGTCTTGCCGATTCCCCGCACCACGCTCCGCGCATCATGGAACTGCTTCGGACCGCCCCGCGCAACACGGCTGAGGCCCGCGACCCAGACTTTTACGGGCGTTCGTTCTGCTGCGAGAGCCTGCGGATCGCTTCCCGCTATTTCAGCCGTCCCGGCGGTCACGTCGAGACCGAGACGGCCCTGAAGGACGCCGAGTGGCATTTCCTCGGCGTCATCCCGCGTCTTCCTGCGAACCAGCGGCGGCAACTCGAAGCCGCGGTCGCCGGTGTCATTTCCGGGATGCTCCTTGGCCAGAAGGACTTGCCCTTGCGGGCGGGATAGTCCCGACCTTCGGGAACCAGAAACGCAACCCTACAGGTGCCGTAGACGCCAGACCGAGGTCAACTGCCATGACGCTTGAAGAACGGCTAACGCGGATCGAGGCGCTGCTGCTCGGGCTTACGCACCGGCAGGAGTCGCGTCAGTGGTACTCGGTTGGCGAGTTCGCCCGCCTGGTTGGTCGCAGCGAGTTTACCTGCCGCGAGTGGTGCCGACTGGGCCGGGTCGCGGCGCAGAAGAAGGCCAGCGGCCGGGGCGCTCATGCGTCCTGGGCCATCTCCCACGAGGAGTACGAGCGGTTTCAGCGCGAGGGGCTGCGGCCGCGTGCCCGCCGGAACGAAAGTGACGACGACACATAATTTCTGAGCGGGGGTCGCCCTGAGCGCCGGAACAGGTACAGCAGCGAAACCCGCGATCTTCCGGAACCAGACTCAAGCGATCACCGACAGCCCGATCGATTGCGAGAACGTCATGAGCACCGACATACTCAACGACCTGGCGGCCCGCCTGGCTCGCATCGAACAGGCCCTCGACCTGCTCGTGCGGCAGCGAACTGTCAAGGAATGGTACTCGACCGCCGAGGTCGCCCGCCTGCTCGGCAAGGCCGAATTCACCGTCCGCGAGTGGTGCCGACTCGGGCGCGTCAAGGCCGAAAAGAAGAAGTGCGGCCGCGGCGTTGCCGGCGAATGGATCGTCTCGCACGAGGAACTGACGCGCGTCCGCAATGAGGGGCTGCTGCCCGAGCCGAATCCGTACCGGCATGTGAGGTGAGCGAGGCGGGCATTTCGCCCGGGCCGGCACTCGTCGACTCCGGACGGAACAACTCCACACTCCGACCGACAAGGGCGCGAAAGGTACGGGAAAGAGTTTCCAGAGTTTCCTTAACTCGCTCTCGATGCCTGTCGTCGTTGCCCACTCTCCACGCACCGCACGTTACTTGTAAAATCGTTGCAACTGATCCGCGGGAACATACATCGGCTGTTCAAAAACGAGATGTCCGTTGGCGGTGAAGTAACCGCAGTTTGCCAGTCGCACGCGGTCGCATAGGTCTCGAACCGAACCCGAATAAAACTTACTAAACACCAGCCACTTCGTGAGACTGTCGATAAATCGCTTGCCTTCCACCAGTTTGGATCCGGCCAGCGATAGGCCGAAGGGGACGAGCCAATCGGCGACGAGTGACAGAGCCTGATCGGCGGGTTGATTTCGCGGAAGCAGGAAATAATTCTCGACCCCCTCGTTCAAGTGAAGGCTGAGAAGACGAATGACCCGACCCTCGTCGTAGAGTGCCTCGTTCGGTTCGACGTTGATCGTCGCCTTTTGGCCGCCTTCGTAGGTGACTTCGACGAGGAAGGGTTGAGTGTTCGTGTCAAGGCGAATGCTGTTCGGCATGGCCGCGAAACCTCGTCCGCGAGAGACGAACGGAGCCGTCCAATCGGTGCCACCGAGGATCGGCAGAAAGTTCTGTACACTCAATTGTACCCGTGGTACTCTCAACCCATGACTGAAAAAGAGAAAAAGCCCCAGCAAGCCAGCGACTCGGCCCAACTCCGCGAATTCGCTCGCCGGCTCCGGAACGGGGCCACATGGCTGGAGCGAGTTTCGTTCGGCTTGGTAGCGGGGGCGTGGGTCGCCGAATCGCACGACGGGCGGGCGGGCAGTCCAACCCGGTGGACCCGGAGCGCTTGCACCATGATGGCCAAGCTCGTCGGCTTGGGCTCTTTGGTCGTGGCTTGGGGAAAACAACACCAAGCCGACGAACTGGAATCGTACGCTTCGCTCGTTGAACCCCCTGCCATGCGGCCGGCACCCGGTTCGGGTATCGGGGAAGACGATTTCCGAGAACGGTCAACCTCCTGTCACGTCGATTCGCTTGTCTCCGATCGCGGGCCGCGAGCCAAATGAACGCGGGCCGGCCACCTGAATAAATGCTCCCTGTTCGTCCCAAGATTGTTGTGCGATCCGGCTCGCTCGAGTTCCTTCCCTTCGGCCACGGACAACAGGAACGGTTGCATCCAGGCCGCAAAACCTCCGGGCACGAAGACCGACCCGCGCCCGGCTTTCTGCACGCGGGACCGAATCTTGCTCTCGACGCTATCTGGGAGTTGACGGGCGGCTCTCATCTCAGAAAAGATGCCACGTTTTTCATAGACGATCAAGCTCGAAGCCGGCACGAATCGATTACCGGAATCCGCAAAGCGGCTGGGAAAACGGAAGGGCAGAAAGAGGGCAGCATTGGCCCTTCACCTTCACTATTGCCGCCCTATAATGCCAGTGTAGATTTGCCGCAATTGGTGGTCAAACAAAGACTTCCAACGCAACCTCGATTTCACTGCAACACGTCCTCAACCGCTTCAACTAAGTGCAGCGCCTGGTTCGGCGTCTTGGCTATACCGGGCGGCGACCAACTCGCCGATTTCGCCGCGCATGCCCCGCACCACGCTGAATGGGCTACAGCCGTAGTTGTTCTCGACCCGCGGGTCCGCGCCCGCACGCAGCAACAGTAGGATGACGCGGTCGTCCTTCCCCCAGTTCTGGACTGCGGTCCACAGCGGCACGTTGCCGTGGTTGTCAGCCCGGTTCGGGTCCGCGCCGTTCTCCAACAGCAGGGTGACGGCCTCGACCCGCTTCTCTTGGATGGCGACATGCAACGGTGTGTACCCGGCGTCGTCGCCTTGGTTCGGGTTGGCACCGCCGGCCAGTTCCCGCCGCATCTCGGCCAGGTCGCCAGCGAACGCCAGGTTCCAGAGCGGCGTGCGACCATACTCATCGACGCCAGGGCGCAGCTTCCGCTTCGGCCACCTCGGCATCGCCGCGACCCTCCGCCGCCGAACTTGTGGTTATCCTAACCGTTGCTGCGCGTTAGAGCAGCCTGGCCAGTCAGGCTAACGCTCAGCGGGCTCCTGTCTACTTCCGAGTAAACACCCACCTCATCGCCCTCGGACGATGTCGGGCGAAGCAAATGCCCCGCGTGTTCCGATCGCTAACCGGGACCGCCAGCCGGCCACTCCAAAGTCGACACTTTCGGCCTGTCAGCAAAGCGCCACTCCCCGGCTGTCGCTTCCGCTCGTGGCGGGAAGCATCCGGTCGGCGACCTCGAAGCCGACCGGCCTCCCTGATCCGTCGGTGGCGGGGTGGCGGGCGCGGCCGGCTTCCGTTGGCTCCCAGCCGGCGTTCGAGGCGATTTTCGCACCCCCACTCAGCGGATTGCAACCGGTACTACGCCTTCTTCCGGGCCGCCCGGGCCTTCGGGGTGTTGGCCACGAACTGCTTGCCGGCCTTCGACCCGGCCCGCTTCTTGGCGTTGGTCGCCTTCTTCTCGGCCGGGGTCAACTCGTCCCAGGCCTTCTCCGGCAGGTAGCGGGTGGTCCCGCCCTCGCGGGCCGCCGGCTCGCCGTCGGACGTGGTCCACTTCTCGTCGGTCCACTCCGACAGGTGCTTCTGGGCCGGGCTCTTCTTCCCCGTGTACCCGCCCCCGGCCTTCTCGTACTCGGCCTTCAGGAGCTGCGCCTTGCGGGCGCTCCACTGCCCCGGCTGCCCGCCCTTGTCCCCGGCCATCACTTTCTTCTTCAGCCGCTCCCGCAACGCCGGGTCGGTGTACGGCCCGGCCGACCCCTTCGCCCCGCTCGCCTTCTTAGTGGTGGCCATCACTTGCCCCCCGACTTCGCGGTCCTCTTGGTGGCGCCGACCGACTTCTTAGCCGCCCCGCCCGTCCCGTCGCCCTGGGCCTGGTGGTACTGCTCCAGCAGCTTGGTGCCCTTGTCGGCCAGCTTCTTGGCCTCGGCCTCGGTCTTCGGGGCCTTCTCGCCCCACGCCTGGGCCTGCAAGGCGAGCCGGGTCGGCTCGCCGTTCTCGTCCTGTAGTGGGCCGCGGAGGTTGGCGTAGTGCCGGCGGAGGAACGACCCCTTCCGCTTCATCTCCTCCGGCGTCTTCGGCGTCCCCTTCACCCCCGGCTTCAGGTTCGCCCCTTCCTTCTCCTTGAACATCTTCCGCCCGGCCGCGGTCAGCCCGCCCTTCGGGTCCTTCGTCGGGGCCTTCTTCCCGGCCGCCTTCCTCGTCGCCGCCATGTCGCCCTCCGGGTTCGGGTTCCGTCGTGCGACGAGGCAGCAACCGCCGTACCATCGCCCGGTTGCGATCCGCCCTCCAGACCCACCCGGCCCGGCCGCCGCCCGGCTACAATGGGGCAACGCGCCCCGCACGAGGACCCCGATGGACCCCCAGGAAGTGCAGACCCCCGGCGGGATCGTCCACACGTACCAGCGGTACGACCCGGTGAACGTCCCCGGCCCGGCGTCGAACCAGCCCGACCTCGTCTCGCCGATGATGGACCACCTGCTGGAGTTCGGCGACACGGACGAGTTCACCGAGGAGCAACTGGCCAACGCGATCCACCTCGACCCGTCCCAGATCGCCGGCCTCGGGCCGAGCCTCCAGGCGATCAAGGAGATGCTGGAGGAGCGGAAGCGGAAGATTCTGGCCACCTACGAGACCAAGGCCGCCCAGAAGGCCGCGGCCGAGGCGTTTCGCCGGGCGTCGCAGGAGCTGAAGCCGCCCCAGAAGCTCGCCGAGCGGTATCGCAAGGCGGTGAAGGAGGAACAACTCCACGAGCTGGAGTCGCTGTACTTCCGGGTCGGCAACGACCGCGACCCGTTCGCCCAGGGGCTCGTCCCACTAGTCGACAAGCTCGGCGACAAGTACCAGGTCGACGAGCTGGCCGGGAAGTACGACTTCACCGGCCGGGAGAAGATGGACGTGCCGAAGGCGCTGGAGGTGAAGGAGGAGCTGGAGACGATCGACAAGCTGCTCAAGCAGATCGAGGAGGCCAAGAAGACGGCGCAGCTCGCCATCATCGACATGGAGGAACTGCAGCAGTACGCCGACCCGGGCGACCTCGACCGGCTGCGGGCGCTGCAGGAGCAGATCGAGAACTACATCAAAGAACAGGCCGAGCGGCAGGGCCTGGAAGGGGACGGCAGCGGCAAGTACCGGCTCACCCCGAAGGCCCTGCGGCTGTTCCAGTCGAAGGTCCTGACGCAAATCTTCAACGACCTCCAGGCCAGCCGGTCGGGCCGCCATCCGGACGCGGTGGTCGGCGAGGGGGCGGTCGAGTCGCCCCGGACCAAGCCCTACGAGTTCGGCGACTCGGCCGCCCAGATGGACATCCCGGCCAGCATGACCAACGCGCTGTTGCGGGACGGCCCGGGGCTGCCGGTCCGGATGCGGCCGGACGACCTGGTCATCCACCGGACCCGGGTGAACCCGAAGGCGGCGACGTGCGTGCTGCTCGACATGAGCGGGTCGATGGGCTACGGCGGGCTGTACGTGAACGTCAAGCGGATGGGGCTGGCCCTGGACGGGCTGATCCGGTCCGAGTACCCCGGCGACTACCTCCAGTTCGTCGAGATGTACACGTTCGCCAAGCCGCGGCACGTCTCCGAGGTCCCGCACCTGATGCCCAAGCCGGTGACGGTCCGGGACTGGCAGGTCCGGCTGAAGGCCGACATGTCCAAGCCGGAGATGAGCGAGTTGACCATCCACCCGCACTTCACCAACATCCAGCACGGGCTCCAGACGGCCCGCCGGCTCCTGGCCAACCAGGACACCCCGAACAAGCAGGTGGTGCTCATCACCGACGGGCTGCCGACCGCCCACTTCGAGGGGAGCACCCTGTTCATGCTCTACCCGCCCGACCCGCGGACCGAGAAGGCGACCCTGCGGGAGGCGATGCTGTGTGCCCGGGAGGGGATCACCATCAACATCTTCCTGCTCCAGACGTGGAGCCAGAGCCGGGAGGACGTGCGGTTCGCGTACAAGGTGGCCGAGTCGACGAAGGGGCGGGTGATCTTCACCGCCGGGCGGGACCTGGACCGGTTCGTCGTGTGGGATTACATCAAGCGGCGGAAGCAGATCGTATCCTGACCGGACAAAAACCAGCCACGGATGAACACAGATCAAACACGGATAAAGTCACAATTCATTGAATCTGTCCGATCCGTGTTCATCCGTGTTCATCCGTGTTCATCCGTGGCTCGGTTCGTCCGCGGGACCGCAGCCGGTCGCCCTCGGCACGGAGTTCGTCCGCGCCCTCGAACTCGTCGCCGTCCATGACCGTGTCGTCGATGTGGACGCCGCGGCCCTCGAAGGCGTACACCGGGCCGAGCACGTCGATGACGGTCGGGTTCGTCCGGGGCGTCCGCGGCGGGGCGAAGTACCCCTCGACCACCACCGCCTGCTCCCGATACTCGGGGTACTCCATCAACAGGGCGTGGAGCTTCCTCAGTCGGTAGTGCGGGACGGTGGCGTACAGGTGGTGGGGCAGGTGGTAGTCCTGGCCCATCGGGAAGACCGCGAGGCGGACGGCCGGGGCGACCAGGAACGTCCGGGTGTTGGTCAGCCAGCCGCGGCCGCCGTTGCCGTGCTGCACGACCTGCCGGAGGATCATGAAGAAGGCGAACGAGGTGAACAGCGGCACCAGCCAGAGCACGACGTAATAGCCGACGGCCGGGGCGCCGGTCAGCTTGGTGATGATGGTGAGCGCGGTGAAGATGGCGGTGATATAGCCGACCCGCAGGATCGATGTATAGCGGGCATGGATGACCGGGTGCAGCCGGCTCTTGTGGTACTTGCCGTCGGGTAGCCCCAGGAACACGACGCTGACCGCCAGCCACATCACCGCCGGGACCACGGCCAGGGCCCACACGTCGGCCGTGTAGAAGAGCGTCGTCAGCGTGGCGACCAGGGCGAGCAGGTAGACGACGCCGACCCGGACGGCCCCCTTCGACGGCGTCCGGCCCTTCAGCATGTACGGGTTCTTGTCGGTGCCGGTGGCGTTGTAGTTGGCCCGGACCCGCATGAACCGGACCAGCCGCGGCACCCAGAGCTGCTTCAGGAGCGACCGGACGGCCGCCCGCCGGGGGATCGGGAAGTCGTGCCAGTGGCCGCTCTCCTTCATCTGCGACAGGTCGGGGTCGCGGTCCGGGTCGTTGACGAACTGGTGGTGGGCGAGGTGTTGCAGCCGGTAGTGGTAGATGCTGCTGAACAAGGGGAACATGGTCAGCAGGTCGGCGGAGAGGTCGTTCAGGACGCGGCCGCGGAAGAGGATGTGGTGCGACCCCTCGTGGGCCAGCCCGCTGAGCTGGTGCTGCCCGGCACCGACCAGCACGATGCCGACCAGCGCGACCGGCAGGTTCCACCACCACGACAGGGCGAAGGATTCGCGCGCCTCGAAGAGCCAGACCGCCCCGCCGATGACCGCGGCGAGGTACAGGTAGATGGCCCCGAGGTAGAGCCAGTTGGTGAAGTTGTCGGTCCGGCGGAGGTCCTGCAACCGGGCCTTCAGGGCCGGGTCGGAGAGTGAGCGAGGAAGGTCGGCAACGGCCATCCGGTAAGCCCCGTAGGGTGGGTCGAGCGGACCATCCGCGGTCCGCGCCCAGACCCACCATCCCATCACCCGCCGGTGTACAGCTTCCGCACCTTGCGGGCGATCAGCCAGTTGGTCAGCCGGGGGAAGAACTTGTTGAACCGCAAGAGCCGCCGGGCCTCGCCGCCCAGGACCGTCTCCGTCTTGTTTGAGCGGATCGCCAGGACGATCCCGGTCGCCACGTCGGCCGGGGTCATGCCCTTGTCGAACCGCAGGTCGGCCTTGCCGTCGGTCCGCAGCCAGTTCTTGTCGAACCCGCTGTCGGTCATCCCGGGCACGATGGTCAGCACGTCCACCCCGAACCGGGCGAACTCGCCCCGCCACGCCTCCGACATGCCCACCAGGGCGAACTTGCTCGCGGAATACTCCGGCCACGCCGGCATCCCCTTGCGGCCGCACATCGAGGTGACGTTCACCACGCACGGCTGGACGCCGTCGGTCAGGTGCGGCAGGGCGCACCGGGTCAGCTCGACCGGGCCGAAGAAATTCACCTCCAGCACCCGCCGGTTGATTTCCTCGGTCGACGAGGCGAAGTGGCCCCAGCTCCCGACCCCGGCGTTGTTCACCAGGATGTCGAGCCCGCCGAGGTGGCGGACCGCCTCGTCCACCAGCCGCCGGCGGTCGTCCGGGCTGGTGATGTCCGCCGGGATGGCCACCGCGTCCGGGAGCCGGCCGGCCAGCTCGCGGAGGGCGTCGGCGTTCCGCCCGGACACGGCCAGCCGCGCCCCGGCACCGGCCAGCGCCTCGGCGGTGGCCCGGCCGATGCCGCCGGACGCCCCGGTCAGGATCACCCGCTTGCCGGCCAGGTCCCGCGCCATCACGCCCTCCCCTCCTTGCCCAGTTTACCGGCCGCGGTTGGGCTTCCCAGCCTCGGACCGGCCGGTTTACCATGCCGGGCCCCCGATTCCCCGTCACGGACGGCACGACCGATGCGGTGGCTCCTGGTCGGGTACATGTTCCTGTTCATCGACCGGCCGTTCGAGGTCTGGCCGTGGCTCGGGGAGCTGCACGTCGAGCGGGCGTACATGCTCCTGACCCTGGCCGCGTGGGCGGCCTACCCGGGCAAGCGGTTCCTGCCCAACCTCCAGCACGCGGCCTACGCCGGGTTCGCCGCCGCGGTGCTGCTGGCCTGGGGCATGAGCCCGTGGGCCGCCCAGGGCGAGCACGTCGTCGAGGACTGGCTGAAGGTCGTCGTCTTCTACGTCATCCTGGTGACGACGATCCACGACGAGCGGGGGCTGAAGCACGTCGCCGTCGGGTTCCTGGCGGTGATGGCCCTGTACCTCATGCACTCGTTCCGCGAGTACCTGGGCGGGCGGCACACCCACCGGATGGGGATCAGCCGGATGGTCGGGGTGGACACCACCCTGGGCGACCCGAACAGCTTCGGGGCGAGCATCGTGCTGGCCCTGCCGGTTGTGGTGGCCGTGTGGCGGGCCGGGGTCGGCGGGCGGCTCGGCCGGCTGCTGCTGCTCGGCTACGTCGGGCTGTCCTGCCTGTGCATCCTGCTGACCGGGTCTCGTGGGTCGCTGCTGACGCTGCTCGTGTGGTTCCTCATACTCATCGCCGGGACCCGCCACCGGCTGAAGTACCTGGCCGCGTTCGTGGTGGCCGCCCCGCTGGCGTACCTGGCCCTGCCGGAGTCGCTCCAGAACCGGTTCGAGACGATCGTGAACCCGGAGGCCGGGCCGAAGAGCGCCCAGGAGTCCGGCGAGGGCCGCATCCAGGGGTTCTTCATGGGCATGGACCTGTGGGCGGCCAACCCGCTGACCGGGATCGGGCCCGGGGCGTGGCGGCCGGCGACCGGGGCGAAGGCCGAGTCGCACAGCCTGTACGGCCAGCTCGCCGGCGAACTCGGTACGGCCGGGGTGGTCGCCTTCCTCGGGATGCTGGCCGCGTTCGTCGTCAACGTCCGGGCGGTCGGGCGGGCCCGCCGCGGCGAGTGGCCCGAGCAGCAAAATGACCTCGTCTACGGCCTCGGCCGGGCCGTCGGGGTGACGGTCTTCCTGTTGCTCTTCCTCGGGGCGATGGGGCACAACCTGTTCCGGTTCACCTGGCTCTGGTACGGCGGGTTCCTGGTCATCGCCCGGTACTGCGTCGCCCGGCGGATCGCGGACTGGGACTACGCGGACGAGCCCGAAGCGGTTGACGAAGACTGGGCGGTGGACGCCGAGCCGGTCCCGGCCGGGTGGGTCGTCCACCCGCCGCACGCCCACCGCTGACGGGCCGTGCGTCCGTTCGGGAGGGCGAGCCTCCCGAGCACAGGCCTCCCGGCCTGTGCTCGACACCCGGCGGCTTGCATCGGCCGCGCGGTTCCCGCAAAATGAAGGGGCGTCGCGTGGCCGGGTTCCGGCCGCGGCCGTCCCCCGGGAGCCGCACCGTCGTGCCCGTCCCCCGCTCCGCTAGCCTCGCCCGCGGCCTGGCCGTCGCCTCGGGCGTTCTCCTCGGGGCGTCGCTCCTGCCGGCCCAGCAGCCGCTCGGCTCGCGGGTGGAACTCGGCGGGTCCGGGCCGCTGTCGGCGGACGCAATCAGGAAGGCCCTGGAGGGGCTGGGCCCGACCCTGCCGGGGAACTTCGAGGACCTCGTCCGCGACCGCCTGCTGCGGGACAACCCCTTGCTCAAAAAGGGGATGGTCGACGAGCAGATCAAGCGGCTCGCCAACGACCCGGCGTTGATGAAGAGGTTGGAGGCCGAGGCCCGGCGTCGGGCCGACGCGAAGGCGGCCGGCGTCGCCCCCGGCAAAGAACGGCCGCTGCCGCCGGAGTTGGAGAACTGGCTCAAGAACAACCCGCCCCAGCTCACACCGGGCGCGCCGAAGGTCGGCCCCGACGGTCGACCGGCGGGCGGTCCGCCCAACCCCGTCGGGCCGCCGGGCAAGGACGGGAACGCCGGCCGGCCGGGGCCGCCCCCGATCCAGCCGGTCCCGGCCGACCCAAAGGGCAACCGCCCCCAGCCGCGACCCGGAACCCCGGGGGGCGACCCGAAGGGGGCTAACCCGGGCACCCCACCCGGCAAGCCGCCGGCGCCCCCGGCCCCGGGCTCACCCGCCGCCGGCCTCGACGAGCCGGAGTCGCCGCGGGAGAAGGCGACCCGGGCGGCCGCCGCCATGTGGGAGCGGAACGTCGGCCCGCTGGACGAGACCCCGGCCGTCAAGCGGGCCCTGTTCGACCTCGTCGCCGGCACCGAGGACCTGACCGACGGCGAGGGGAACAACTTCTGGGACCGGCTCCTGAAGGAGTCCGGCGAGTCCGAGTCGTTCAACGACTTCCTGGGCGACGCCGCGAAGGGGGAAAGCTGGAAGCTCCCGGACTTCGACTTTAAGCTCCCGTCCCTGGGGCTGGGCGACTCCACCCCGGACATCGGCGGCCCGACGGCGGGCGACGGCCCGCGGGAAAGCTGGTGGTCGCGGAACTTCGGCAGCCCCGAGCGGCGGGCCCCGCGGCCGCCGTCGGCCGGGGGCGGGTTCAACATCGGCGTCCCCGGGATGGAAGGGTCGTGGCTGCCCGTCGTCCTCTTGGCGGCGGTGCTGCTCGGCGGGCTGATCTGGTGGCGGTTCTGGGTGCTCCGGGACGACCCCCGGGAGGCCGCGGCGGCCCTCGGCGGGCTCGGCCCGTGGCCGGTCGACCCCCGCCGGATCACCACCCGGGCCGACGTGGTCCTGGCGTTCGAGTACCTGAGCGTCCTGATCTGCGGGCCGTCGGCCAAGACCTGGACGCACAACACCATCGCCCAGGCCCTCTCCGACCTGGCGGCCACTCACGGGGAGGCGGCGGTGATGCTGGCCCGGCTGTACGAGCTGGCCCGGTACACCCCGGCCGACGAGCCGCTCTCCACCGCCGAGCTGGCCGAGGCCCGCCGGCTCGTCTGCCGACTGGCCGGGCTGGACCCCGAATGACCCGCCCCGCCGTCCTCGCCGCGGCCGCCCTGCTCGCCCTGGCGGCCGCCGCCCCCGCCCAGGAGCCGCAGCCGGCCGGCAAGGGCGTCCCGGCCGACGGGACCGAGGTGTTCCGCTGGCTGCTGCACAGCCGGGAGGTGAAGCCGATCACCGAGGCCGAGTTCAACCGGCGGACGCGGGACCAAAACTTCGGCGACCTGATCGTGATCGTCCTCGGGCAATCGCAGCCGGGCCGGAACCGCTTCGACCCCCTCGCGTTCGGGAACTGGGTGCTGCAGGGGGGCGGGGCGGTGCTCGTGGCGGCCGACGGGTATACCCTGTTCGGCGGCTTCCTCCCGCTCAACCAACGGGGCGCGCGGGCGTCCATCAGCGGGTCCCCGGTGTACACGACGGACCCGACGGCCGGGTACGCCGGCCAGCCGGGCTGTCCGTTCGCCGTCCCCCGGACCCCGCCCCGGGGGCAGGCCGACCGGCCCGAGTGGGGCCTCTTCGCCGGCCTCGACCGGGTGGCCACCAACAGCCCGTCGGCACTCACCCTGCCGACGACCGGGGGCGAGTTCCGGGCCGTCCTCGCGGGCTTCCCCCCGTCGGCCCGGCAGGGATTCGGGTTCCAGGACCAGAACGCGCCGCTCCCGCCCGGGGCGGTGTTGGCCGCCGGCGGGTCCGGCCCGCACCCGGACACCGGCCGGCCGTACCGGCTGCTGGCCGTCGCCGACCCGAACGTCTTCACCAACGACCTGATGGTCCCGATCGAGAACGTCCCGCCGCCGGACAACCTCCGGTTCGCCAACCGGGTGGTGTCGTTCCTGGTCGAGGAGGGAGCCGAGGACCGCCGCAAGGCCTGCCTGTTCGTCGAGAACGGCCGGGTGGTCGAGGGTTTCGAGGACCTGCGGGACTACCTCCGCCCGCCGGGCCCGCCGATCAGCCTGCCGGGCCTGGGGCAGCTCCAGGAGAAGTTCGTCGAGATCGGCGACGAGGTCGTCGACAAGCTTCAGGAGAAGGACGCCGTCCACCGCAACCTCCTGTCCGGGGACGAGGCGGTCGAGCGGCACCGGGTCCGGGAGGTGGCCGGCGTCCTGCTCGGCCTGGCGGCCGGCTGGGCGGCCCTGCTGGTGGTGCGTAGAGTGTGGGGGGCGCGGCAGCCGGGGAACCTGCCGCCGCCCCCGCCCGCGGGCCGGCCGCCGCCGCGGGAGGGGACCCGCCCGGCCGGGGTGTTCGACCGCCGGCAGAAGGAACTGCTCCGCCGGGACGACCTGACCGAGCCGGTCCGGGCGGCCGTCCGGGAGATGTTCCGGGAGGCCGGGGCCCCGGCCGACGCGGGCGACCGGCTGCCGGGGGTCCGGGTGTCGGCCGAGGTCCGCCGGCCGGACACCCTGCTGGACGCCCTGGACGAGCTGTGGGCGGTCGGGTTCGGCCGCCCCGGGCGGGTGACGGCCCGCCGGTGGGCCGCCCTGGAGCCGCTGTTCGTCCGGGCCAAGAAGGCCCACGCCGACGGCAAGTGGAGCTTCGTGTGGTACGAGCCGGCGTGATGTACAACCCACCCGGGACCGTCGCCCCGGGCTACGTTGTGTCGGGCCTTCGGCCCTCAACTCCTGTTCCGGAGGGCCGAAGGCCCGTGACAGCATAGCCCGGGGTGAAGCCCCGGGTCGGGTTCGAGCGAACCTTAAACACTCCTACACTCAACACTCTTCATCATGAGCCTGGCCCCGTCGGCGAACCACGACACCGCGGCCGGCGGCCGCGACTCCCGCCCGGCCCGGGAGCTGGCCCAGCACGCCAAGCTGCTCGGCCAGCAGGTGACGGCCGAGGTCGCCCGGGTGGTGGTCGGGGCCGAGGCCGTCACCCAGCAGCTCCTGATCGCCCTCCTGTGCGCCGGCCACGTCCTCCTCGAAGGCGTCCCGGGGGTGGCCAAGACGACCCTGTCCAAAGTCTTCGCCAAGCTACTCGGCTGCCAGTACCAGCGGGTCCAGTTCACCCCCGACCTGCTCCCGTCGGACGTGACCGGCACGTCGATCTACGACCGGAACAAGAGCGACTTCGTCCTCCGCAAGGGGCCGATCTTCACGCAAGTTCTGCTCGCCGACGAGATCAACCGGGCCCCGGCCAAGACCCAGTCGGCGCTGCTCGAGGCGATGCAGGAGCAGCAGGTGACGGTGGACGGCCAGTCGCTCCCGCTCGACCTGCCGTTCCTCGTACTGGCCACCCAGAACCCGATCGAGCAGGAGGGCGTCTACCGGCTGCCCGAGGCCCAGCTCGACCGGTTCCTCCTGCGGGTCGAGATGGGCTACCCCGGGTTCGACCACGAGGTCGACCTGCTGAAGCTGCACAGCCGGCCGCCGGCCGACCTCCGCACGCTGTTCACCCCCGAGCTGATTCTGGGACTTCAGGCCCGGCTGCCGGCGGTGTACGGGGAGGACGGGCTGTACGAGTACATCGTCCGGCTGGCCGAGGAGACGCGGAAGCACCCGGACGTGTCCCTCGGGGCGAGCCCGCGGGCGGCCCTGAACCTGCTCAAGTCGGCCCGGGCCCGGGCCGTCCTGGACGGCCGGCATTATTTCACCCACGAGGACGTGCAGGCGGTCGCCTTCCCGGTCCTCGGGCACCGGCTGATCCTCCGGCCGGAGGCCGAGATCGAGGGGAAGCACGTGGCCGACGTGGTCCGCGAGGTGCTGGCCGCCGTCCGGGTGTTCGAGGTCGAGAGCCGCGGCTAACGACCCGGGGCTGTCGCCCCGGGCTACGGTGTCGCGGGCCATGGGCCCACCGGTGACACCTTGAGGGCCGGCGGCCCCAAACAACAGTGCCCCGGGCGGCCGCCCCCGGTGTGATCGTTCAACACATGCTCACCGCCCGCGGTTGGTGGTTCCTGGTGACGGTCGGGGTCGTCCTCCTGCTCGGGGTGGCGGTCCTGCCGTACTACACCGTCGCCCCGGTGGCGGTCGCCCTGCCGCTGTTGATCTGGTTCGCCGCCGAGTGGGCGCTGTTCCACGCCCGGGCGAACGCCGTCCTGCCCCGGCTGCGGGCCACCCGCCGGGTCGTCCAGGCCGGCCGGGAGGTGCCGACCGTCTGGGCCGGGCTGCCGTTCGAGGTCCACGTCGACGTCGAGCACGACGCCCCGGCCGGCTTCCCGCAGGTGCTGCTCGAAGACCGGCTGCCGCAGGCGGCCGAGCGGGTCGCCGGGGTGCCCGGGAAGTTCGCCGACCTCCGGCCGCACGACCCGGCCCGGATCGAGTACACCGCCCGCTGCCCGGCCGCCGGGGTGGCCCGGTTCGAGGGCGTCCGGGTCCGGGTGTCCGACCCACAGGGGTTCTTCTACCACCGGGCCTTCCTCCGCGACGGGGTCGAGGTCCTGGTCCTACCGCCGCTGACCGACGAGGAAGGCCGGCAGCGGGCCGACAAGCGGTTCAACACCCTACCCCCGCCGGGGGCCCACCGGCTCCGCCGGCCGGGCTCCGGAGGCGAGCTGCTCGACCTACGCGACTACCGCCCGGGCGACCCGCCGAAGATGATCGCCTGGAAGGCGTCGGCCCGGCGGGACACCCTGATCACGAAGGAGTACGAGAGCGACGTGCCAGTGCGGTGCGTGCTGTTCCTGGACACCTCGGACGGGGTCCGGCTCGGGCCGCCGGGGAACACGCCGCTGGTCCGTCTGGCGGCGGTGGCGTCCGGGCTGGCCCAGGCGGCGGCCGCCGGGCGGGACCTGGTCGGGCTGACGACGTTCGACGAGGCCGGCGTGAAGGGCGTCCCGCCGGCCCGGACCCGGCTCCACACGACGGGGCTACTCCGCCGGCTGGCCGAGGCGTCGGCCCTCCAGCCCGGGACGGGCGACGTGAGCGTGGAGGCGCTGACCGCCCGGGCGTACCCGCTGGCCCGGGAGCTGTACCCGGAGCTGATGGGCAAGCGGGCCAACCGGATGCCGTTCGGCCGGCACTGGGTGCCGATGCTCGACCGGTGGTGGGGGTGGGCCCTGTTGGGCCTGGCGTTCTCCCCGTGGTTCTTCCTGACGGCCTTGTACTTCCGGCAGATGTGGCTGTTCCGGCCGTGGGCCGAGGCGATGGCCGCCGGGACCGTCCAACTGGCGAAGTGGTGGGGCAAGAGCCAGGTCTACGTCCTGTTCCTCCCGGTGCCGGCGAAGCTGGCGTTCTTCGTCCTCCTGTTGGCCGCCCCGTTCTACCTGTTCGTGTCCGTCTGGCTACTCCGGGCGGCGATCCAGTCGCTCGCCATCCTGTTCGGGGGCAAGGCGAGGGAGCGGGCCAAGCGGAAGCGGCTGGCCGCCCTGCTCGCCCTGCACGACGGGACCGGCCCGGCCGGGGTCGAGCGGCTGCTCCAGGACGACCCGGCCTACGCCACCCGGGTCGGGGCGTTCCTGGAGCGGCACCAAACCCGGGTCCCGGTCCCCTTGTACGACGAGCGGGGCCGGTTCCGGTTCCGGTGCGAGGGGAAGGCCCAGGTCCTCGGGGCGGCGATGACCGCGGCCGTCGGCCGGGCCCGGGACAACGAGCTGTATGTCATCCTGGCCGACCTGACCGAACTCGGGCCGGCCCTGGACCCGGTGGTGAAGGCCGCCCGGCGGGCCCGGGCCCGCCGCCACCACGTCCTGGTGATCGTCCCCTGGCCGGCCGACGTGCCCCCGCCGGACGAGGAACCCGGGGCGACCTTCGACCCGGCCAGGAAGCGGCCGCCCCGGAGCCTGGTGCCGCTCGTCCAGGCGGCCCTGACCCGCCAGTACCACACCCAGTACCGGGCCCTCCGCCGGTCGCTCGGCCGGGTCGGGGCGACGGTCATCCGGGTGGGCGAAGACGACCCGATCCGGCTGGTCCTGGACCGGCTCGACCGGCTCCGGGGGATGCGGAGCCGCCGATGAGCGCCGCCGACCAACCGCCCGAGGTGCAAGCCCCCGACCCGGACACCCTCCGGGGCCGGTTCCACGCCCCCGAGGTGCGGAACGCCCTGTTCGCCGGGTTGGCGGCGCTGGCCCTGGTGTTCGTCGTCCTGTTCGCCCGCGACACCGACCTGGGGGGGCTGTTGATCGTCATCCTGGGGGCGGCGGGGATGGTGCTGCGGTGGACGGCCGCCCCGCCGCTGGTCCTGCTGCTGCTCGCCTACTTCCTCGTCTTCCCGGAAGGCATCCCGGACCCGATGCCCCGGCCGTGGGCGGTGGAGGCGGACCGGTTCGCCGTGCTGGACATGGTGCTGGCTGCGGCGGTGCTGGTGTACGTCGGCTGCCACTACCGGGTGTACGGGCTGGCCGAGCGGGCGTTCCCGGCGGAGTACCAGGTGCCGCCCCGGGACGAGGGCCGCCCCCCCCGCCGGGACCCGGCCACCGTCCGCCCGGAGGAGCCGGTCCGGCTGGCCGCCTTCGCCGTCGCGGCGGCGGTCGTCGGGCAGCTCGTCTGGTGGGGGATGACGACGGCCACCCTCGACCCGGCCGGCGACCTGCCGGTCCGGTTCGACGTGCCGCAGACGCCGCCCCGACCGCGGGCCGGGGAGCGGCCGGCCGAGCCGCCGCTGTTCCCGGCCCCGGTCACGCGGCTGTTGTTGTTGGTCGGGCTGGTGCTCTTCGCCGGGCTGGCCGGGCGGGTGGTGTTCGGGTACTGGCGGCTCCGCCGGCTCTCCCCGGCCGAGGCCGGGCTGGTCCTCCAGGAGGCGGCCTGGGACGGAGTCCGGCGGGAGCGGGTGCGGATCGAGCGGTGGCGGGTGTGGGGGCGGGGCCGGCGTGCGAAGCGGGCGGCGAAGGCCAACCGGGACGGAGGCGGGCGATGAGCTACTGGGTGCGGGAGGTCGGCGGGTGGCTGCTGGTCCTGGCCGGGCTGTACCTGTTCGGCCAGGCCTACGACCTGCTCTTGCGGCGGCGGCTGTTCGAGGCCGTGCCGGCCGTGTTCATGGGGTTCGTGGTGTTCCGCGGCGGCATCCACCTCTTGAAGGTGGCGGTGGCCGCCCAGGCGGCCCGGCGGCTGCCCGAGGCCCTGGCCGGGGCCGGCGGGCGGAAGCTGGCCCGGCCGGTCGGGCGGCCGGTCGGCCCGACGCGGCTGGACACGGTGCTCCCCGGGCCGAAGACGGCCGGGGGCCGCCGGCCGGCCACCGCCGACCGGGACTGACCGATGCCGCCGCCGACCGACGACGTGCGGGCCGTCTTCTTCGACGCCGTCGGGACCCTCCTTTTCCCCGACCCCGGGGCAGTGGCCGTCTACACCGAGGCCGCCCGCCGGCGGGGCGTGGACCTGTCACCCGACCTCGTCCGGGCCCGCTTCTGGGCGGCGTACCAGGCCGAAGAGGTGGCCGACCTCGCGGCCGGGTGGGCAACGAGCGAAGCCCGGGAGGAAGCCCGGTGGCGGCGGATCGTGGCCGACACCCTGCCGGAAGTCGGTGACGGCCTGTTCGCCGAGCTGTTCGGGCACTTCGCCCGGCCCGACGCCTGGCGGGTCGACCCGGACGCGGCGGCTCTGTTCGCGGAGCTGGCCGGCCGCGGGATCGTCCTCGGGATGGGGTCGAACTACGATGCCCGGCTGATGTCGGTGCTGGCCGGGCACCGCGAGCTGGACCCGCTGGCCGGCCGGGTGGTGGTGAGCGCGGCGGTCGGGTGGCGGAAGCCGGCACGGACGTTCTTCGCCGAGGTGGAACGCGCCGCCGGCGTCCCGGCCGCGGACATCCTGTTCGTCGGCGACGACCTCGACAACGACTACCACGGAGCAACCGCCGCCGGGCTGCGGGCGGTGCTGCTCGACCCGAACGCCCGGCACCCGGACGTGTCCGACCGAATCACCAGACTGAGCGGAATACTGGACAGGGTAACAGGATCGGCCGGATAAATACCGTACATGCTCTGTTCCAACATCCCGTCTCATCCTGTTATCCTGTCAAACATTTTTCGCCTTACGCCCTACCGGCGTGAAGGTCTTCCATCACCGCCTGTGCGGCCCGCCACCCGCTCGTCATGGCCCCGTCGATCGACCCGTTGTCCCGGTGGTCGCCGCAGACGTACAGCCCGGGCTGGAGCCGCACCGGCCGCTGCCACGGGTCGAGCTTCCCGGCCGTCTGGTCCGGCAGCGAGTGCGGGATGCGATCGACCCGCAGGAGCCGCCACCCGGTCACGTCCGGGCCGAACCAGTCGGTCAACTGGGCGCGGACGAGCCGATCGAGTTCGTCGTCGGGTTCGGTGAACAGCCCGACGCACGACGCCGACACCAGGGCCTTGCCCGGCGGGGCGTAGGCGGGCGAGGCGTTCGACATCACCACGAGCGAGTTGACCGGGCCACGGCCCTCGCCGTCGAGGCAGAGGATGGGCTCGTCCACCGGCGGCCGGTCGGCCGCGTAGTACAGGGTGGTGCTGCCGTTCGACCCGGGCTCGGGCACGTCCTCGCCGAGGAGCTTCGCCGCCGCCGGCCCGTCGGTCGCCACGACCACGGCCCCGGCCCGCAGCACCTCCCCGCCGGCCAGCGTCACCTCCCGCTGCCCGACCGCCTCGACCGCGGCGTTTAACCGGACCGAGTCGGTCGGGAGCTTGGCCGCGATCTGCTCGGGGATGGCCTGCATCCCGTTCGCGGGGACGGCCCCCGGCCCCTCGGCGAACATCCGGAACACGAACCGGAAGAACCGGCTGGACGTGGCCAGGGTCTTGTCCAGGGCGACCCCGCCGAAGAACGGGCGGAACAGCCGGTCGATCATCTTGTCGGTGAACCGGCCGTTCCAGCGGAGCAGGTCGAGTGTCAGCCGCTCGTCTTTTGTGAACTGGTCTTCGAGCTTCCCGGCACCGGTATCCCAGGAGAACGGCAGCAGCCGGAGCTTGTCCCGGGCGGTGCCGACGCCGTTGAACAACGACAGCCCGGCGGCCAGCGGCTCGCTCCGGGGGTCGGCCACCCGGCGGAACTTCCCGCCGACGCGGACCAGGGCCCCGCGGGTGAACGGCTTGAGGTCGAGGGCGTCGAGGTCGAGGACCCGCCGCCCCTCGGGGTAGGCGGTCAGGTAGATTTGGAACCCGCGGTCGAGCCGGAAGCCGTTCACGACATCCGTGCGGACGCGGCCGCCGACGCCGTCCGAGGCTTCGAGGATGCGGAACGACTTGCCGCACTCGGCCAGCCGCTTGCCGCAGCAGAGGCCGGCCAGCCCGGCCCCGACGATCAGCACGTCCGGTTCGGTCATGCCCTTCAGCTTACGGCCGGCTACTTCTTCGGCTTCCGCTTCGCCCCGCCCTTCTTCGGCTTGGCGACCGGCTCGTCGGGCAAGTCGGTGAACAGGTCGGCCACCGTGAGCTTGAGCGCGGGTAGTACCCCCCCCCCGGTCAGCGTGTCCGCCGGACCGAGCATGGTAGCCTCATCGGCCGATGTGTAGACCTGCACGGTCCGCCGCTTCGGGTCGACGACCCACACAAGCCGGACCCCGGAGTCGAAGTACTCTTTCCGCTTACGCTTCATTTCGCGCGGCGTGTTGCTCGGGCTGAGCACCTCGACGGCCAGGTCCGGCGCGATCGTCGGGATCGGCTCACGCGGCACCTTGCGGTTCGGCAGCCGGTCCCAGTGCGTGAACGACACGTCCGGCGCCCGAACGTACCGAGACGAGATGCGGAGGAAGGCATCGCCGCCGAGCAGCATGCCGACCCCGCCGACCCGCTCCGACAACCGCCCGATGAAAAGGATGAGGTTGATGGCGACGAATCCGGCGTCGACGGACACGGCTTTCTCCACCAGGGTACCGTCGGTGAGTTCGAACTTGCGGTGTTCCTTGCAGTAAATCCGGTAGACGTCTTTCGCCGTTGCCGTTCCGGGCGGCGGGTCGAGCCGGACCCGGTTGGCGGGCACCCCGAGGTCGCGGAGCAGTTCATCGTTCATTACGTACGTCGGCCGCCGGGCCTTCTTCGGCGGCCGGGTCGTCCTCGCGGCGGATGCCATCGCTCGTCCTCCGTGTGTGGATGCCGGGGTCAGCCGTTGGACGGGGCCGGGACGGCGAGCAGGTCGTCGGTCGGCTTGAGCCGGTCCCGGAGCTGCCGCCCGGCCACCCGGTTGACCACCTCCAGGTACGCTAACGCGCTGGCCTCGACCACGTCCACGCTGACCGCCCGGGCCCGGGACCGGCGGCCGCCGTGGTCGATCTCCACCTGGGCCTCGCCCAGCGCGTCCATGTCCTGCGTCACCGACCGGACCCGGTAGTCGACCACCTTCACCGCCACCCCGGTCACCCGGTCGATGGCCTTGAACAGGGCGTCGATCGGCCCGTTGCCGACGGCCGCGTCCCGCCGGACCGTGCCGCCCGTGTGCCGCAGGGCGACCGCCGCCGAGGTCTGCGAGCCGGTCCCGGCCGTGCTGGTGAACCCGGCCAGGGCCCACGTCGCCGCCGCCCCGGCCTGCAACTGGTTCTCGGCCAGGGCCTCGATGTCGGCGTCGTACACCTCCTTCTTCTTGTCGGCCAGCCTCTTGAACTCCTCGAACAGCCGGTTGAGCTGGTCGTCGGTCAGGTGGTAGCCGAGGGCCGTCACCCGCTGCTTCAGGGCGTGCCGGCCGCTGTGCTTGCCGAGCACCAGCTCGGTGCTGGGGATGCCCACGTCCTCCGGCCGCATGATCTCGTAGGTGCTCCGCTCCTTGAGCATCCCGTCCTGGTGGATGCCGGCCTCGTGGGCGAAGGCGTTCTGCCCGACGATGGCCTTGTTCCGCTGCACCGCCATCCCGGTGATGTGCGACAGCTTCCGGCTGACCGGGTGCAGGAGCCGGGTGTTGATCCCCGTGGTCAGGTTGTAGAAGTCGTGGCGGGTGCGGAGGGCCATGACGACCTCTTCCAGGGCCGTGTTCCCGGCCCGCTCGCCGATCCCGTTGATCGTGCATTCCACCTGCCGGGCGCCTTCCTGGAGGGCGGCCAGGGTGTTGGCCACGGCCAGCCCGAGGTCGTTGTGGCAGTGGACGGACAGCACGCACTTGTCGATGCCGCGGACGTGCTGCTTGAGGTGCCGGATGACGGCCGCGTAGTGGCTCGGCACGGCGTACCCGACGGTGTCCGGGATGTTCAGCGTCGTCGCCCCGGCCTCGACCGCCTTCTCTACGACTTCCGCGAGGAAGTCGAGTTCCGTCCGGGCCGCATCCTCGGGCGAGAACTCGATATCTTCGCAGTACCCGCGGGCGCGTTTGACGCCCTCGACCGCCCGGGCGACCACCTCGGCCGGGGTCATCCGCAGCTTGAACTCGCGGTGGATGGCGCTGGTGGCCAGGAAGACGTGGATGCGGGGCCGGGCGGCCTCCTTGATCGCCTCGGCCGCCCGGTCGATGTCGGCCGGGTTGCACCGGGCCAGGCCACAGATGACCGGCCCGCGGACCTCCCGGGCGATCGCCCGGACGGCCTCGAAGTCGCCCGGGGAGGCGATCGGGAACCCGGCCTCGATCACGTCCACCCCGAGGTCGGCCAGGGCCCGGGCCATCTCCAGCTTCTCCCCGAGGTGCATGCTGCACCCCGGGCTCTGCTCGCCGTCGCGCAGGGTGGTGTCGAACACGAGGACGCGGGCGGGGTCGGCCGGCGGGGTCATGGCGGGGTCTCCGGCGGGGGGTAAACGAAAGCGGCCCCGGAACCTGTCGGTGTCCGGGGCCGTGGTCGTCGCGGGGTTGGGGTTCAACCGTCGCGGGATGCGGGACCGCCCCGGGCCTGTCGGCCGAGCAGTAGGAGCCCCGGAAGCAGTCGTGCCGCGGTCATGCTGGTGAACCTCTGCCGGTAATGTAAGGGACGCCGGCCCGGGATGCAACCCGACTCCGCCGGCTACCGGCTGTACCCGTACCGGTTGCCGAACCGGTCGGCCGTCCGGTTGAGCCGCACGTCGAACCACCCGACGGCGGCGGTAACGGCCGTGGCCAGCCCGCCGTCCCGGACCTTCGGCACCCACAGCTCGGCCCGCACCTCGTCCCCGGCCCGGCGGACCGTCAGGGCGGCCGGCGGCAGGGCGTCGAGCGCCTTGGCCACCTCGGCCCACGCCTTCGTCTCGGCCTCGGTCTGCTTGGCCTCGAAGCCCGGCGGGGGCGGGGCCTCGAACCGCCGGACCCGGCCCGGCAGCGGCGGCCCGGCGTTCGACGGCGTGGCCACCGGCCCGACCGACCGCAGGGCGTCGCTCAGCCCGTTCAGTGCGGCCGAGAGCGAGACCGTCCCGACCACCGCCGGGGCCGGGTCGCCGGCCG